>NZ_JAYWYX010000001.1:0-179203 GCF_048147925.1 Acinetobacter sp. 226
ATGTTTAGTTCGTCTGATCACAGATACGTTATAAAGTAGTTTGAGACTTTTTTAAATCCGTCAATGCGTAAGTCCTAAAAACTATGAGCGTTGCTTGCTGAACAGACAGTAACTGAGTTTCCAACCACTCCTTGTTAAGTGAGCCAGTAATTGCTGTATTAATATAGCCACGTTCACTTCACTCTTATGAGCTAGACCAATTTCACCAACTTCCCCATCATTTTTGGATTAAGTCGTTCCGATTCGTATGTATAAAAAGATATTGCAAAAAAATGAGGATATTTTTCCTCCCTCATCAGGGCTTTGGTTTACTCGCTAAGAATGCAGATTTAAAAGAAAAGTATTGCTTTAATTACATCTTATAGTATGTAGAGTAATATAAATTATAAAATAAAAACCAAGAAACTCAAGTCGTGATTTTTTAAATATAAAAAATTAATTTAATAATAATTATAATGATAAGACATTTGTTTATTTTAAAATTAATATTATTTATTAATTAAAGTGTTGAATAAAAATTCCGATTTATTTTTAGATACGAATGTTTTGTAGGCCATCATCTTTTTTTAAAAATAAATAAATGTGAGTGCATTGGAAATAATTTTTTATATAAAATCGAGATCTATATTTAATTAAATTATTGATAATAATAAAAAATTATTTTTTAATATTTTAATAAATATTTATTTAAGATTAAAGCTATTGATTTAAATGAATAAAATTAACAAAATTTTTTTAAATAAATTTTTAAATTCAATAGGGAATTTAATAAATCTTATTTAATAAGATTTATTACAAAATTATGTTTTATTAAACATTAAAATTATTGAGTATAAATATTATTACCCTATATTAATTAAAGGCAATCTAATATTTTTAGATGTTGCTTTCTATCTGTATTTATTAAATCTATGAATATCAGTATAAAAATACTGGTTCTAATATTTTTTTGGAGAACTTTTGATGAGCAATTCAAATCTTTCACCACTATTACGCAGAAGCATGGGTTTTGATCGTTTCAATGATTTATTCGACTATGCCCTGCAAACAGTTACGCCTAATTATCCCTATTATAATGTTGAAAAGGTAGGAGAAAATGATTATCGCATTTCTGTTGCTACGGCAGGATTCAATGAAGATCAGCTTCAAATTAATGTAGAAAATCAATTATTGGTTATAACTGGGAATGTTGAAGAAGAAAGCTCAGAATCTACGGTTGAATTTTTACATAAAGGAATCTCTAAGCGGTCATTCAAACTATCGCTGCGTTTAGATGATAATATGGAAGTACAACAGGCCAATTATGAAAATGGTTTACTAACCATAGACTTGAAACGCAACATTGATGAAGAAAATATGTCACGTCAAATTCCAATTGGGCGTAAGTCTAATGAACAGAAGATGTTAGATGACTCTAAAGCAGACTCTAACTCGGAATCTCAATCACAGTCTAAAGCGGAATAACTTAAAATTTTCGGTTCCTGGTGTAGCTTAGGACTCATCTGTCAGGAAAAGCATAACTCTCTAATTCTTTATTTTAATTCTTTTTATGTTCAAGAATTAGAGAGTTAAATCTTCCCTACCTCTGATTTTTTATAATTATTTATTGTTATTGTGAGACTGATTAGATCACTTTTTAACAAGATAATCACCCCTAAATTTCATAAATCCGATCACTGACTTATAAGAAAGTGTGATTAATATCACTCAATTGATCACAACAACAAATCGTTCAATTTGGCTGTCAATTCTTAAACTCTGGCTTTCACTGGTCTGGACTTCATGGCACATTGATTTATTCAGATTTACGGTGTCCGCACGTAACGCTGTTTTGAGCAGGCTCGGCCGGGCTTTATGCTAGCTGTTTATTGCCAATTTTTTTACTCATAATTTATTTAAGCTAAAAAAAAGCAGGTGCCTAAAAGAATTGGCGACCTGCTACTCTAGGGGAACTATATCAACACGACATCTCACTTCAGTCTTAATATAAAAGTCCAAGCTTAAAAATCGCTTAATTTCGCGCAAAAAAATGTAAACACCATGTATAAAAATTCTATAAGGCCTTGGATTTTTTAAGAGAGTTTTAAGCTTGGAAATTTATGCTTTACTTCATCTCTGATTGACCGAATCCGTTCTATGTCCTCCTACCGATCACCTTATAAAGGTACCTCGGGAATCCTGCGTATTTTGAATGCAGCACGTTATTCCCTGGCTGGTTTTAAAACAGCCTTTCAAAATGAGGCCGCCTTTCGGCAAATCCTGCTCATCAACCTTATTTTGATTCCATTAAGCTTTTGGATTTCGGTTAGTCCAGCTGAGCAAGCACTCATGGTGGCTGTTTGTCTATTGGCACTGATCATTGAACTGATTAACTCAGCCATAGAAGCTGTGGTAGACCGTATTTCCATGGAACGGCATGAGCTGTCTAAAAATGCCAAGGACATGGGCAGTGCTGCCCAGTTTGTAGCACTCAGTCTAATTACAGTGACTTGGGGCATCATTTTGGCTGGTCATTCGATTTGACCACTGCGCCTGCTACTGCCTGAAATGGGCCATTAAAAATGATCACTGACCGTTCCCGGTTTTTATTGACCCAAACCTTACTTTTGATATTCAGTTTTTTGGTTCTTTTGAACTTCTTTGATATTGGAGGAGTGCTTGATTTACAGCTTATCTACCCCTTTATCGATGATCACGGTCAATTTCCCCTGCGACAACACTGGGCGCTGGCAGAACTTAATCACCGTTATGTTAAAGACATGCTGATTCTGGTGTATATCCTATTATTTCTGGGCTGGCAGGTATCACTAAAATGGCAGAACTGGCATACACGCCGCTGGGAATTTGGCTATTTCTTTAGCATGGTGGCAGTGACCACAGCCTCGATCGGAATTTTAAAATCCCAGTCGGCCCATGCCTGTCCCTGGAATATGGTTATTCCCACTTATGATGGTATTTTATGGGATTTTAGTGCTACTGCTGGCCACTGTTTTCCTGGGGGGCATGCCTCTAGCGGTTTTGCCTTGGTGGCTGGCTATTTTGTTTATCGTATGTCTAATCCCAAGCGGGCTTATTTCTTTCTGATCGCTGCAGTAATTTTAGGATTAGCCATGGGCTGGGCACAAATGATGCGTGGAGCGCATTTCCTGAGTCATAACCTTTGGACTGGCTGGATTATCTGGTGCCTGAATGTTATCGGCTATGCGCTGTTTAGCCACAAATTAGAGATAGAAGAAACTGTTCTTTAGCATGTTAAATCAAACAGCCTCAACGCCAAAATAATCCGAAGCCTATCTCATTAGGCTTCGGCTAAAGGAAAATTGACCTGGACACAAAGGCCACCCAGATTGAGACTTCGGGAAAATTCGAGCGTTCCACCCAGGCGTTCGGTGGCTTTATCTACAATAGACAAACCCAAACCACTGCCAATTTCTGCATGATTATGTATCCGGTAGAAGCGTTGCCGAATCTGATTGAATTGAGCCGTATCAATCCCGGTTCCGCTATCTTCGATCTGTAAAACTGCCTGCTGGCCTTGCTGGAAAATCGATACGTTAATTACGCCATCCTTCGGACTATATTTAATCGCATTATCGATCAGGTTATAAATAATTGAATGCAAGGCCGAAGCCTGGCCCTGAATCAACAGTTCCTGCTGCTGCTCCACCCCTAAATCTATCTCTTTTTGCAGTGCCAACTGAATCAGTTCTTCGATACAAGTGACAGTCATCTGATTCAGTGACAGCAATTGAACCGGCTCACTTAAACCTTCGCTTACATCCTGTTTGGCGAGACTTAATAACTGGTTAACCAGATGCTGCATGCGCAAAATGCCTTGGCTCAAGTTATGGATAGACTTACTTTGCGGAAATTGCTGTAGCAAAATTTGTAGCTGTAAATTCAAGGCCGTGAGTGGCGTACGTAACTCATGTGCAGAGTCCGCCACAAATTGACGTTGTTCCTGTTGGGCCAGAGAAATTCGACCGAACAGGTGATTCATTTCCTGAATGGTCGGTTCCAGCTCCAGGGGATAATCTTTCATTGCAATCGGCTTTAAATCTTGTGCCTTGCGGCTGGCCAATTCAGTTCTAAAATCATTAAGAGGCTGAAAATTTTTCCGGATCATCCAGCCTAAACCGAATAATGCAAAAGGTAAAAAAAGCACATAGGGAAGAAACATATTGGCTGCCAGTTCCAGAGCAAGTTCCTGCCGGACATTTTGCTGCTGGCTCACCTGAATCTGTAATTGCTTACCAGGAATAATATAAGTTAACCAGGTTCCATACGGCGTTTGATGCTTGTAGAAACCTGCTTTCCTGACCGGTGCAACCAGAACATTGTGAGGATGCAAGGAAGTGGCTGTATCTGTATAGGACCAGATATCTACAAATAAATCTTCTTCACCGTACTGTTTTGCCAGATCGATTTGACTCTGCAGGGGCTGCGGATGATTTTCTGCAATGCGCTCTGCCAGACTTTGCATCTGTTTATCCAGTACTTCATTAATTTCTTCGAGTGCAATCCGGTAGGCTGCAAAGATCAGCACACAGCCTAATACCAGGCTAAATAATGAAATATAAATAACCAGACGTTTTTGCAAGGAATAACGTTTTTGCATGGCGCTCATCCTAAGCGATACCCTAGCCCACGTATGGTGCGGATGAAGTCTTTTCCTAGTTTTGCCCGCAGATGATGAATATAGACCTCTACCGTATTACTGCTGACATCACTATCAAAATCATAAAGCTTGTCTTCTAAATCGTTTTTAGAAAAAATTTTGCTAGGATGCATGAGCAGTGCAGTGAGAATAGACCATTCCCGATTAGACAACTCGATCGGTTCATCATTAAAGCATGCGATGTGCTGTTCCAGGTCCAGCTCCAGCCCACTGTGTGCTAACTTCTTATCGATATGTGTGCCAGTATTTTTGAAGCCGGCACGTCGCATTAAGGCATGAATACGGGCCAGCAGTTCCTCAAACTCATAGGGTTTAATCAAGTAATCATCTGCTCCCTGATTCAGCCCATCTACCCGGTTTTGTAATTGATCCCGAGCGGAGATAATCAGTACCGGTAAATTAGGAAACTTCTGCCGGATATTCTTTAGCACCAGCATGCCATCCATCATCGGCAAGCCTAAATCGAGCAGGACAATATCGTAGACCTGCTGCTGTAACTGTTTTAAACCCTCAATCCCATTATTGACCCAGTACACCTCAAACTGATGCAGTTTAAGCAATGTTTCAGTCGACTCGGCAATCATAAAGTCATCTTCAATAATCAGTATTTTATGCATCTCAAGCTCTGTTTTTTAATGATGATGAGCATTGTGCAAGCATATCATTTTTAGCTTCAATCACTTGCGTTTTTATATCCAGCATACTTAATAAGCTGGGGAAAAGATGGTCGTGACTGCGTGCCTGTCCGGTCTGTGTTTTTAAACAGCTTAGCTGCCGGGCATGGTACTGTTGCCAGGTATCGGAAAACCACATCAGCATTGGGATATGGGTTTGCTGAGTGGGCGCCATGCTATAAGGAGCACCATGCAGGTATAAACCATGCTCTCCGGTGGATTCTCCATGATCAGACAGGTACCAGAAACCGGTTTGATATTGAGTTTGCTGCTTTAAAGTTTCAATGATCTGGGCAAGAACATGGTCTGTATATACAATCGAATTATCATAGCTATTCTTTAATTCTTCTGTACTGCAGCCCTGAATGGCATTGGTATTACAGGTCGGTTGAAATGGCTGATATGGCGCTTTGGAACGCTTGTAATATGCGGGGCCATGACTACCCATCTGATGCAGTACAATTAATTGTGGGGTCGGGTTGTTTTTATCCAGATGTGCCAGATAATCTTTCAGGCTATCCACTAGGATTTCATCAAAACATTCACCACCGGCATCACACCACTTCTGTTTCAGTTGTGCCGGAATCTGGTATTTTTGTACCCGGTCACAGGCACCTTTACAGCCCGAATTATTATCAATCCAGGTCACCTGATACCCGGCGCGCTGCGCAATATCCAGTAAACCTTCTCGGTGGCTGGCTAACTGTTCATCATAGGTTTCACGTGACATGCCCGAAAACATACAAGGGACTGAAACGGCTGTTGCAGTTCCACAGGAGCTGACCTGATTGAAATTAATCACCGCTAACTTGCTCAGTTCAGGATTGGTATTGCGCGTATAGCCATTTAAAGCGAAACTCTCGGCACGTGCAGTTTCTCCCACAACCAGCACCATCAATTTAGGATGATCCTGCATTTGGGCCTGCTGTAACAGATGTGCATCTTCGCCGAAAACCACCAAAGGCAAATTTGCTTTAGGTGCTTTCTTTTTATAATAAGACAAAGTAGACGCAATGCTGTTTTGTGGCGAAAGCATGCCTTTCAGATCGCGATGTTCTCGGAAGATCGCTGCATAATCGATATAAAAACAGTATAACAATCCCAGAATTAAACCGGCTGAGAGCACACTGCTCAGGCTCTTATGCACTAGCTGATGTCCAAGCGATGCAGGCTTAATTTTCAGTATCCACACAACGCAGAGGGGAAAAATCACAAACACCAATGTCCAGATGACCAGTCGCATTGACCAGAGATCTCGAACTTCACGGGCATCGGTTTGCAGCATATTCTGGATCTGGTCAGGCGTAATA
Organism: Acinetobacter sp. 226; assembly: GCF_048147925.1. Taxonomy (NCBI): domain Bacteria; kingdom Pseudomonadati; phylum Pseudomonadota; class Gammaproteobacteria; order Moraxellales; family Moraxellaceae; genus Acinetobacter; species Acinetobacter sp. 226. The sequence goes on from NZ_JAYWYX010000001.1 coordinate 6,663, forward strand.
ACGACCCCTAGACTATTAACAAAATAAGCACTAAAACCACCTATAATGATCAGGACACTGGCCAGTATTTTGGCATTCCATTTCCAGTTCAGCCACTGTAATATCAGATTGTAAAACGCAATAATGATCAGTGCCGTGGCAGCCAGTAACAGACCTGCTTTTAGATTGGTATAAGGCGTAAATTCATGGATTTTCTGATAGAAAGCAAAGTTTAGGATCAATCCCAGCCAAATAGCCAGCAACACGTTAAAACCTAAAAGACTGATCGACTTTTTCGGTTGTTGACTAAAAAAATAAGAATGGGAAAATAGCTTCAGCATAATCCATGGCTCAAAGACTTTAAGATGTTTCAGCTTATAATTTGAATCTTAAAAATGGCTTAAAGAGATGTATATTCACAATATATTTTTTGATTTCAATCGTTTAATAGTCTGTCACTATTAATCAACCTGTTTTAGATGCTTCAGGTATAAAAAGAGCATCCAATTATTTTTGGATGTCTTTTCAAACTATCATATATATACGTAAGGATTACAAGTCAAACCTTGATAAGGTTGTTCGCACATAAGAGGATATAGAGCAGAAAAACCAGAATTAATTTTCGACTAAAGTTTTGATATCGATCACAAAACGGTATTTCACATCACTCTTTAACATGCGTTCAAAAGCTTCATTGATATTGCGCATTTCAATCATTTCCACATCAGCAACAATATTATGCTCCCCACAGAAATCTAGTAACTCCTGAGTTTCCTTAATTCCGCCAATTACAGAACCGGCAATTGATCTTCTTCCCATGATCAGTGGAACTGAATTTGCACGAATCTCTCCCAGATATCCCACCAGAACGATGGTCCCATCTAAAGTTAATGTTGGAATATATGACTCCAAGTCATGGTTGTAAGGTACCGTATCTATAATTAAATCAAACTGATTCGCGATGGAATTCATTTGAGCTTCATCTGTGGATAGCACTACCTGATGGGCACCTAATTTTTTTGCATCCCCCTCTTTATTGACTGAACGGGTAAATAAGGTCACATCTGCGCCCAAGGCATTGGCCAGCTTAATTGCCATATGTCCCAAACCACCTAAGCCCACAACCGCTACTTTACTGCCCTTGCCAATATTCCAGTGACGTAAAGGTGACCAGGTGGTAATGCCTGCACACAGAAGTGGAGGCACAGCTTTAGTATCCAGATTTTCAGGTACTTTCAATACAAAATCTTCACTACAAACAATTATTTGTGAGTAACCGCCATAAGTAGGCTGCTGGTCATAACGATCCAGGCTGCCATAGGTCTGAATATTTCCTTGTTCACAATACTGTTCTAATCCTGAATGACAGGCTGAACAGGTACGACATGAATCGACCATACAGCCAATTCCTACCAGATCACCCTCTTTATATTTTTTAGCTCCAGAACCCGTCGATATGATGCGTCCTACTATTTCATGACCTGGAACTATGGGATAAAAACTAAATCCCCAGTCATTTCTAACCTGATGTAAATCGGAATGACAGACACCACAATATTCAATTTTGATCACCACATCATCTTCACGTGGCGTTCGGCGTTCAAACTTAAAAGGTACTAAAGGGCTTTGTGATGAATGTGCGGCATATCCCAATACTTCGGTGTTCATATTTTTTCTCGTATATTGTGGTCAGGATAAAATCTGATAAATAAATATTTATCCTGAAGTATTAATTTTGAATAGTCGCTAAAATTTCAATAAAAAATCAAGGACTGGTATTATTAAAATAGTATAAAAATCAAAAAGTTTATGTCTGATCTGATGGCTTTAAAATATAGACTGAATTTTCATTAAAAATGATCAATCAGTCCGTTTATCTTAAGCCTGAAAATAACATCTCATCCAATCTTTATAAAATAAATCATTAAAATACTATAATAATTTTATATTTTAAAAATTAGTCAAGAGTTTGCTCTCCCCCACCATTTACAAACAATGTTTGCCCAGAAACCCAGGAAGACATTGGAGAAGCAAAAAATAATACTGCGTTTGCAATATCTTCAGCTTCACCCAGTCGTTGTAAAGGAGTATGAGCTAACATTTTTTTTTCAATTTCCGGCGTAAGTACTTTTGCTAATGCAGCAGTACGTACTGCTCCTGGCCCAACGGCATTAATTCTGACGATAGGCCCAAAATCATGGGCCAAGTTAGCGCCCATATGATTAAGGGCAGCTTTTGAAGAGGCATAGCCACTCATGGCTGGGCTTTTATTAATGGAACTCATTGAGGTAATATTGACGATTGAGCCGTATCCGGCTTCATTCATATAAGGAACAACCAGTTGGCAAAGTCGCCAGGCTGCAAATACATTTAATTTGAAGTCTCTGATAAAGTCGTCAACTGTAATTTTTGAAGGTGATTCCCGGCCACCACCTCCACCGCCCGCATTATTTACTAATATATGGATAGCTCCAAAAGTATTTCGGGTGGTTTCTACGGCGTTTACGAGGTCATCATCTTCCAGAATATTACAGGCTACACACTGGACTTCACCTCCTGTTTTTTCATGGATTTCTTGAGCAGCCTGTTTAGCCTTCTCCTGATTTAAATCCGCAATCATGACTTTAGCTCCCGCCTGAGCAAGAGTAAGAGCACAGGCATGGCCAATCCCTGCCGCCCCTCCCGTAACCAAAGCCACTTTTCCTGTTAAATCTATTAGAGAGTTTTGCATGAGATACCTCGTATTAATACATTGTCATATAACTTTATGAGGTTAAGATTTTTCCCTATCATAAATTTTCAGCACTCTAAAAGTAATATATTTACTTTAGAATTTATTTTTAATTGTAATAGTAGGTGTAATTGTAATTTTTACTTATAAATATCAATTTTATTCATAAAAATAATATCAATTTAATACACGAATATTATTTATTTTTAAGATTATTATTCTTTAGGATTCTTCTATTTTAAAATATTCCATCTTATTAAAATAATTAGTATAACTTTCATTTAAATATCAAAGAAAATTGTTATGGAAAATGTATTTTATTCAGTCTGGTTTCAATAAAGACTTTTATTTTTGCACTTTTTATTATCTATGCAACGCATAAGAGATAAGCTACAGAGGATTACCCAAAAGAAGTCGATCATGATTTGCTTGAAGTTGTACGGGCAATGGGCCGACATCAAATAAAACGTATCTCCTCTCATAATATTTATATATCTTTATTTAATGTAATTAAGTTATTAGACCAATGATAATCTGGATGAATAATTGATAAATCTCGAATACATTCTGTTATGAAATGTTGAATGCAATCTTATTTTTTCCAAAAGCCACTAATATATTTTGTTCTCATATGGCTAAAATCATTGGAATTGGAAAAGATATGAATCATTATCCTGAAAGCCCAGCTTCAAGTGAAAAACAAGACCATCAGCCGGGTGCACAAAATGAAATGAATCCTGCACCGGAAGTGATAAAACCGCAATATAAAGGCAGCGAAAAATTAAAAGGCAAGGTTGCCTTGATTACCGGTGGTGATAGCGGGATTGGCCGCTCTGTATCGGTCCTATTTGCCCGTGAAGGTGCTGATATCGCTATTTGTTATCTGGATGAAGATCGCGATGCGCTGGACACTAAAAAAATGGTGGAAAATGAAGGGCAACGATGCCTGCTGATTAAATGTGACTTACAGGATCAAGAAGAAATCAGGAAAATGGTTGAACAGACCCTACAGGAATTTAAAACCATCAATATTCTGGTCAATAATGCAGGGGTTCAGTATCCGCAAGAAAGTATTACCGATATTTCACCTGAACAATTATTTAAAACTTTCAACGTGAATATTCTATCCATGTTTTATCTGACTCAGGCAGTGATTCCGCATATGCAAGCCGGTGATAGCATCATCAATACTACCAGTATCACCAGTTATCATGGGCATGACCAGTTAATTGACTATGCAAGTACGAAAGGTGCTATTACATCCTTTACCCGTAGCTTATCTACCAATTTGTTGAAAAATAAAACTGGAATTCGAGTTAATGGTGTAGCACCTGGCCCAATCTGGACACCGTTAATTCCAAGCAGCTTTGACGAAGATCAACTTGAGGATTTCGGTAAACAGACCCCAATGGGCCGTATGGGGCAGCCAAGTGAAGTGGCACCAGCCTATTTATTCCTGGCCAGTGAAGAAGCCAGTTATATTTCAGGCCAGGTGATTCATGTGAATGGCGGCAGTATTATTAACGGCTAATCAAGCAAAGAAGATAATGGTTCTAGCTGACCGTTATCTTCATCTCCTTGATTTCAGGACATATATTTTTACGAAATCTTTTTAAACATTAGTGTATAAAACATTTTCTAGATCCTATTTTTCTTTTATAAAATAAGTCAAACAAATACTTACCTTCATAGAAACCAGCCCTTGTTATAGTAATTTCAGTCAAACCTGAGGAGGATATAAAAATGCCTAGAGGTGACAAATCAGCCTATACCGATAAGCAGAAACGGCAGGCTGAACATATTGAAGAAAGCGAAAAAGAGCGTGGGCATTCTGAAGAAGAAGCCGAACGTATTGCTTGGTCGACGGTCAATAAACAAGACGGCGGCGGCAAGAAAAAGAAAACGTCTCATTAAGCAAAATTCATATTCATGACGTTATAATAGGACACATCTAAAGACTCTCTATAATTAAATTATAGAGAGTCTTTTAGCATCAGCTTTAAGTAATGTTTTCGATATGCTGCTGAGTCCATGCTGGCCAGAGCTTTTCCAGTGTTTGTTCAAATTCTGCATTCTCGGTTCGCCACTGCGGATTTTTGTCCTTATCAATAATCAGCGCACGAACCCCTTCAATAAAGTCGCCCTGCTCTAACCAGACATCTTGCAAGTCGCGTTCTAACTGCATGCATTTTTCTAGCGACAAATTCTGTCCGGCTTGCTGTAACTTCAAGCTGGTTTGCTTGGCCATGACCGGACGCTGCTGCAAAATTGCCAGCATTTTACTAGCCCATTCCTGATCGGTTGAATTACTTGTATGAGCAAGACTCTGTTCAATCTCCTCGAGGTGTTGATAGCCAAAATGCTGATTAATATGCTCTATACTTTTTTGTAGCTCGCTTTCTACAGGATGCGTAATATAGGAACTAATAATCTTTTGAATCTCCATCGGGTTTAATACCGGCGCTGCAATCAATGCCGCTTCCAGTTCAGCAAAACGCTCACTCGGCACATGATAATCCACCAGATCCAGATACAGTGCATCACTGCTACTGATCTGCTCACCGGTCAATGCCATATAGACACCGACTTCATCCAGTCGGGACAGAAAATGGGTTGCACCGACATCAGGGAAAAAACCAATCGCGGTTTCTGGCATGGCAAAACGTGATTTTTCACTGGCGACCTTGATATGACAGGCCTCAGCCAGTCCAAAGCCGCCTCCCAGTACATAGCCATCCATCATCACGATCACGGCCTTTGGAAAATTACGCAAGGTGCTCAGCATCTTATATTCAGTGGCAAAAAAATCCTGATACCGGGTATTGCCGGCCTGATAGCTGTCATACAGATAACGGATGTCTCCTCCGGCACAGAAGGCCTTGGGACTGTTGGAATTGATCAGGATGGCTTGCACTTCTGGCTCATGGCGCCACTGATTGAGTTGCGCCTGAATGCCCTGGATCATTGGCAAGGTTAAGGCATTTAAATGGCTGGTGCGGTCCAGGCTGATGATGCCCAGACCTCCTGCGACCCGAATCGCTAAATTATTTTCATCACTCATTATTTTTGTTCCTGGTATGAATTTCTTATTGATGGGTAAATTTGGCTGGCCGTTTTTCCACAAAGGCTTGCATGCCTTCCTTTTGATCGGAACCTGCAAAAATGGAATGGAATACCCGGCGTTCAAAGCGCAGGCCTTCAGCCAGGCTCACTTCAAAGGCCCGATTAATTGATTCTTTAATCATCATCACGGCAGTAAGCGACTTTTCAGCAATTTTTTCGGCAGCTTGCAGGGTTTGTTCCAGCAATTCTTCCTTGGCAAATACCCGAGCCACCAAACCACTTTGTTCCGCTTCCTGCGCCCCCATCTGCCGTGCCGTCAGGCACATTTCCATGGCTTTGGCCTTACCAATCGCCAAGGTTAAACGCTGGGTACCGCCAATGCCCGGCAACACGCCTAAGGTGACTTCAGGCAAACCAAATTTTGCATTGTCGGCGCAGTAAATAAAGTCGCACATCAATGCCAGCTCACAACCACCACCCAAGGCATAGCCACTCACTGCGGCAATTAAAGGTTTACGGCGCTGGGCAATTCGATCGGCCAGACTGAAAAAATCATCCAGATAAATTTGTGGAAAATTCAGATCTGCCATTTCCTTAATATCGGCACCGGCAGCAAAAGCTTTTTCCGAACCGGCAATCACAATACAGCCAATTGCCGGATCTTTTTCTAGTTGATCCAGTGCCTGATTCATTTCAACAATCAGCTGGTTATTCAGTGCATTTAATGCTTGCGGACGGTTTAAAGTAATCAGCCCGACACCATTACGTTGTTCTAATAAAATCGTTTGCCACTGCATGAAATAAGTCCTTTTAAAATTAGAGGCTGCGTGCAATCACCAGACGCTGAATATCGCTGGTGCCTTCATAAATCTGACAAATCCGCGCATCGCGATAAATCCGCTCAATCGGAAAATCTTTAAGATAACCGTAGCCACCAAAAATCTGCAGCGCTTTGGAACAGACGCGTTCTGCCATTTCTGAAGCAAATAGCTTGGCCATGGAAGCTTCAGTTAAACAGGCTTCACCGGCTTCTTTTTTGCGTGCTGCAAAATGTACCAGTTGCCGTGCAGCTTCAATTTCGGTGGCCATACTGGCCAAGCGGAAAGAAATCGCCTGCTGCTCAAAAATCGGTTTGCCAAAAGCCACGCGGTCATGCGCATAGGCCGTTGCTTCTTCCAATGCGGCACGCGCCAAACCCACAGCCTGTGCCGCAATGCCGATCCGTCCACCTTCCAGATTGGCCAAGGCAATTTTTAAACCTTCACCTTCGGCACCGAGTCTTAAACTTTCATGAATGCGGACATCGGTTAAGGCAATCTGACAGGTATCCGAAGCATGCAGGCCCAGTTTTTCTTCGACCCGAATGACTTCATAGCCGAGTGTATCTCGCGGCACTAAAAATGCACTCATGCCTTTTTTGCCCGCAGCTGGATCAGTCACAGCAAACACAATAATCATCCCGGCATTGTGGCCTGAGGTAATGAACTGTTTGGCGCCATTCAGAATGTAATGATCGCCCTCCTTGACCGCTCGGGTTTTAATCGCGGCAGCATCCGATCCTGTATGCGGTTCGGTCAGCGCAAAGGCCCCAATCATTTCACCTTGAGCCAAAGGCTTTAAAAATTGCTGCTTTTGCTCTTCTGTGCCGAACTTGAAAATCGGCACACAACCCACCGAGTTATGTACGCTCATAATCGCGGATGTTGCACCATCGGCCGCAGCGACTTCTTCTAAGGCCAGAACATAAGCCAGTGTACCTGTACCCGAGCCGCCCCATTCCTCGGGAATCAGCATACCTAAAAAACCCAGCTCTCCCATTTGGGCCAATGCATCTTTGGGAAAGATACCTTTTTGATCCCACTCGCCGGCAAAGGGTTTAATCTGTTCCTGGGCGAAGCTTTTGGCTATATCCTGAATCAGTTGTTGCTCTTCCGTTAGTTGCATCGATGCTTCCTTCAATCTCTTTATTTGGTCTTCTTATTCAATCTGCTGGCTTTATGAGCCTATGCAGTTTTAGATTGCTGTTTATTGATTTCCTGATTCCGGAGTAAAAAGCGTTGAATTTTACCGCTTGGAGTTTTCGGCAATTCAGTCACAAATTCAATCAGGCGTGGATAGGCATGCGCAGATAAACGCTTTTTCACAAATTGACCCAGCTCTTCTTCCAGATGGGCCGAAGCTGTAAAGTTATTCGCCAGGATCACAAAAGCTTTAATCACTTCAGTGCGCTCGGGGTCAGGCACGCCAATCACCGCAGCTTCAATCACCGCATCGTGTTCCAGCAAGGCACTTTCCACATCAAATGGACCCACCCGATAGCCTGACGTTGTAATGACATCATCACTACGGCCGACAAAACTCATACTGCCATCAGCATGAATTTCCGCGGTATCACCCGTTAAATAGTAGTGGCCGACAAAGGGAGATTTACGGCTTTCTTCATAGCCAGAGAACCACATCATTGGGGACTGGCTGATATCCACTGCCAGGATGCCCGGGATGTCAGCTGCTAATTCATGCCCCTGTTCATCGACAACGGCAATCCGGTAACCCGGGCTGGCAAAGCCTGCCGAACCTGAACGGACCGGATGTTCCAGGGCATGATGATTACACACCACCATCCCGACTTCAGTCTGGCCATAATGGTCATAAATCGGCACATCCAGTACCTCTTTAAACCAGCGGATCACTTCCGGATTTAACGGTTCTCCCGCACTGCTGACGGCACGTAACTTGCCGCGCAGTTTTGCCATTTGAGCAGGATCGGCTGCCATCATCATGCGGTAAGCAGTCGGTGCGCCAGCCAGATTGGTAATGCCATATTCCTTAACAATTTCGCAGACACTTTCGGCATTAAAACCGCCTTCATAAAACAAGGTCGAATGTCCAAGCATTAAGGGACCAATAATCGCGTAATACAAACCGTAGGCCCAGCCGGGATCAGCAATATTCCAGAACGCGTCTTCAGGAGTTAGACCAATGGCATTTTGCATATAGCTTGCAAAAGCAATCAGTGCTTTTAACGGCACTTTAAGCGGTTTCGCCGGTCCGGTGGTACCCGAGGTAAACATCAATAAAAATGGATCATCAACATTCAGGATTTCCAGCTCACAAGCTTCAGCCTGACGGTTTAATACCGTCCAGAAGCTTAGGTCGTGCGGATAGCGTTCTGCCTCGGTTTCGGCATGTACCGTCACAATCGCCGGGCAGTTGCTAATTTCGGATAATTTGTCCCGATTCGCCAGATCAGTCACCACCAGCTTGCTTTGCGCCAGCTGAATGCGATGCTCGATGGCTTTGGGACCAAAGGCAGTAAATAACGGTTGATAGACTGCACCAATCCGCCAGGTCGCTAAAATGGTAATGATCAGCTCCGGCGTACGCGGTAATAATCCGGAAACACGATCACCTTTACCAATGCCTTGAGACTTAAGAAAATTGGCAAACTGGCTGGAGTATTTTTTGAGCTCGGCAAAGCTATATTTTTCTTTACGGCCATCTTTACCATGCCAGTACAAGGCAATGGCATCGGAATTGGCATGACGGTCACAGCATTCATAACAGGCATTCACTGCCTGCATTGAACCGGAGAGAAACTGGCTTGCAACCGTATTTAAATCAAAGTCTTGAACCGTTGTTTGATAATCTAACATGTTAAACCTCAGCCTGAATTTATCGTTATTAATGACAAGGTGTAGTTATTGAAGCGAATCCTTGCTCCATCTGAATCTTTTAAGTTTTAAGCAATTGGCGTGGTGTATTGATGCATAATGCTGGAGAAGTCCAGATGGGCATCGCCTTCCTGACAGAGCTGTTGATAGAGTTTCTGTACCATGCTACCGAGTACCACCGGCTGATCCACCTGCTGCGCTGCATCGACAGCCAAACCTAAATCTTTGAGCATCAATTGTGCGGCAAAACCTTCGGTATAACCTCGCGATGACGGCGCATTGACACAAATATCGGGCCACGGATTATAAATTTCAGAACTCCAGCAACGTCCGGTGGAACTGTTGATCACGCCAGCCAGAGCCTGTGGATCAATACCCAGTTTGGCTCCGAGCGCCATTCCTTCTGCAACAGCAGTCATGGAAATGCCCAGAATCAGATTATTACAGATTTTTGCTACCTGTCCTGTTCCCACCGCCCCACAATGCACCAGATTTTTACCCATACAACCGAGAACCGGTTTGACGGCCTCAAAGGTGGCATCATCTGCACCGACCATAAAGGTTAAAGTGCCATCTTTGGCACCTAAAGTGCCGCCGGATACCGGTGCATCACAGACGCGAATCTGTTTGGCTTGCGCTGCTGCGGCAACCTCCTGAATGGTTTGCGGATCAATGGTGCTGCTGTCGATACACAAACTGCCCGATTGAAGTACCTCTAAAATACCATTTTTACCTAAATAGACTTCACGCACATGCTTGGCTGCGGGCAACATACTGACCACGATCTCCGCCTGCTTCGCGGCAGCTTGTGGACTGTCGCAGACTACACCGCCCGCTTCTGAAAAATGCTGTAAAGCCACTGCACTTAAGTCATAACCAAAAACCTGATGACCCGCCTTGAGCAGATTCTGCGCCATCGGACCACCCATGTTGCCTAAACCGATAAATGCAATCTTCATACTGATGCTCCTTAACGCAGACTGATTGTGGTATTCACACCACTATTTTCCTGATCATCTTCAAACCAGCGGCTGGTGATGGTTTTGGTCTGGGTATAGAACTGCACCGCCTGTTTGCCATAAGGACCTAGATCCCCCAGTTTTGAACCGCGTGAACCGGTAAAGCTGAAAAAAGGGACAGGGACAGGAATTGGAATGTTAATGCCCACCTGACCGATATCAATCTGGTTCTGGAAGGTACGCGCAGTATTACCATTTTGGGTAAACAGTCCAACGCCATTACCAAATGGATTGGCATTAATCAGCGCAATTGCCTGCTCTAAAGTATCGACATACATGATGGCCAGTACTGGACCAAATACTTCTTCTTTATAAATGCGCATATTGGTCGTAACCTGATTAAAAATCGTTGGCCCGACAAAATTGCCTTTTTCATAGCCTGGAACCTGTACATCACGGCCATCCAGCAGCAGTTCAGCACCTTGTTCGACACCGCTGTGAATTAAATCGATGACACGTGCTTTGGCACGGGTTGAAATCACTGGTCCAACATCGGTATTCGGTTCATGCCCGGCATTCACCTGTAAAGTTTTGGTTTTATTGACCAGTTCATCGACCCAGTGCTTGGTCTCACCGACCATCACCGCCACTGAAAGTGCCATACAACGCTGACCAGCGGCGCCAAAAGCTGCACCGACCAACGCATTTAAGGTTTGTTCTTTATTGGCATCTGGCATCACTACCACATGGTTTTTGGCGCCCATCATCGACTGCACACGTTTTCCGTGCTGGCCCGCGAGGTTATAGACATGCGTGCCGACTGCGGTCGAACCGACAAAAGAAATCGCTTTGATATCGCGATGGGTACACAATTGATCGACCACTTCTTTGCCGCCATGCACCACATTGAGCACACCCGCCGGTACACCTGCCTGAATCGCCAGTTCAACCAGCATCATGGTCGACAATGGATCCTGTTCAGAAGGCTTTAAGACAAAGGTATTGCCGCAGACAATCGCCATTGGGAACATCCAGAGTGGAATCATCGCCGGGAAGTTAAACGGCGTAATCCCTGCACAGACACCCAGTGGTTGCTGCAAGGTATAGGTATCGACACCGCGTGCCACGCCCTCAATATACTCACCCATCTGTAATGAACCGATTGAACAGGCATGCTCGACCACTTCCAGACCACGCTGGATATCACCCTCGGCATCGGCCAGGGTTTTGCCTTGTTCTGCTGTTAAGACCTGGGCAATACTTTTTAAGTTAGTACGGATCAGATCCTGCAATTTCAGCATAATCCGCATACGTGCCTGAATCGGGGTTTGGCGCCAGCTGGCAAAGGCATTTTGTGCAGCCTCAATCGCTGCATTGACTTCTTCAGCAGTGGCAAAAGGCACCTGACCCAAGACTTCCTGAGTGGCAGGATTGACAATATCTTGCCAATGGCTGGTTTTTGATTCGACAAATTCACCATTAATCAGGAGTTTTGCGGTAGTGAATCCGGTACTTTGCTGGGGATGAGAAATAGCGTTCATGATCGCTCCGTGCTGGTTTGTTATTGTCGTTGTGTGAGCCTTTAATGGCTTTTATTTAACGTATAATTTTTGCGCTGTTTTAGCAGACTAACAAAGAACACTTTGACCACCAATAGAAATTGATGCACGATGGTTGTGCAAATATGCACAGGGATTTAACAGGACGTTAAATAGAAAATGAAAGTAGATTGGGATCATTTACGCTTTTTTCTGGTTTTGGCACGTGCTAAAACGCTCACCAATGCCGCACGCTTGATCGGAGTGGAACACAGTACGGTAGCAAGGCGGATTCAGGCCCTCGAAAATACCCTAGGGACGCAACTATTCAAGCGTGAAGCGACAGGTTATGAACTGACTGCAGAAGGGCTGGCACTGGTGCCACGGGTCGAACAGATGGAACAGTCCTTTATCCAGATTGACAAGCGCCATAATCCCTTGCAGGGACGGGTCAGAATTGGTGCACCAGAAGGTTTTGGTACAGCATTTTTAGCTCGTCTTTTGGCAGAATTCTCCCAACATTATCCTTTGCTGACCATTGACCTGATTCCGGTGCCGAAGGCGATTAAACTTTCACATCGAGAAGCCGATATTGTGATTGCGATTGACCGGCCCAAATCTGGACCCTATATCATTACCCGACTGACCAATTACTGCCTGAAACTGTATGGCAGTCAGCATTATTTACAGCAAAATCCGGAAATTAAAAAACTGGAAGACCTCCAGCAGCACCGTTTTGTCGATTATATTGATGATCTGGTCTATAGCACTGCACTCTATTCGCTAGAGCGTCTTCCACTGCAAGTCAGTGCCTGTTTTCGCAGTAACAGCATTCTGGCGCAGGAAATTGCCGTGCGTGCAGGCGCTGGACTGGCCATTTTGCCGAAATTTCTGGTCAATGATAAAAGTGAACTGAAAGAGGTGCTGGGTCATCAGCTCAGTTTTACCCACACTTTCTGGATGCTAACGCTGGTCGATCTGCAACATGAACCAAAAATAAAACTGGTCTGGGATTTCCTGCGCAAGCAGGCTGATCTTCAGCAAGATCTGTTAATGGGTAGATGAATATTAAATACAACTGTGCTGTATATAGAGTCACCTCTTTAAGTTAAATCAACTGAATTAACAACGTATCGATACAGCAAATGAACGTATCACAACACTCCTGACCTCTGTGGCTTGTTAAATTAACAGTCGATTATTCACGATGTTTAACGAGATACAGGAAAATAATATGAAAATCTTGATGGTACTGACTTCACATGACCAGCTGGGTGATACTGGCAAAAAAACCGGCTTCTGGCTGGAAGAACTGGCTGCACCCTATTACACCTTTGTTGATGCAGGCGCAGAGGTAGTTTTGGCATCTCCTGCAGGTGGTCAGCCACCACTAGATCCGAAAAGTAATGAGCCGGATGCGCAAACCGAAACCACCAAACGCTTTGAAGCAGATGAAGTGGCTATGCAGGCTCTTGCCAATACACATAAGTTGAGTGAAGTCTTAAATCAGGATTTTGATGCCGTGTTCTATCCGGGTGGTCATGGACCACTATGGGATCTGGCCAAAGACCAGAATTCCATTTCTTTAATTGAGCAAACCTTGCAGGCAGATAAACCTGTTGCGCTGGTCTGTCATGCACCAGGTGTACTGCGTGATGTGAAAGATGCCGAAGGCCGTTCGATTGTAGAAGGCAAGACAGTCACCGGTTTTAGTAATACCGAAGAAGACGGCGTGGGTTTGACAGACATTGTTCCGTTTTTAGTTGAAGACATGCTGAAAGAAAAAGGTGGGAAATATTCTAAAACTGAGGACTGGCAGGTATACGTGCAACAAGATGGTCTGCTCATTACTGGACAAAACCCCGCCTCTTCTGCTGCAACGGCTGAAGCTTTATTAAAATTATTAAAGTAGACATGATTCTAAAGTTTGTATTAAACCTTTAGAATCATTTTCTTTGAACAAGAAAAACCCTGAATAAGGCAATATTATTCAGGGTTTAATTTATCTATTTATTCCCAGATTTAGTTCGCTTCAACTGCCGTTGAGGCAATATGCTGAGCCAGTAATTCTCTGAGTTTAAATTTCTGGATTTTCCCGGATGGCGTCATCGGAATTTCAGCCCAGATCTCCAAACGTTCTGGAAGATATTGCATAGTCAGATTATGGGTTTTCAGGAACTCTACCAGTTCATTGAAGCTCAAAGGTTGAGCCGGATCTTTCAGCTTGATGATTGCACAGGCACGCTCGCCCATTCGCTCATCTGCATAAGCCACTAAAGCCACTGTTGCAATATTCGGATGTTTATACAGCAATGATTCAATTTCTGCGACCGGAATATTTTCCCCGCCCCGAATAATCACATCTTTCTTACGTCCACAAATCCGGATATAGCCCTGCTCGTCCTGAAAGGCAATATCGCCAGTATCAAACCAGCCTTCGGCATCTGTATCATTTAAATGGGGCCGTTTTAGATATCCGCCAAAATTTGAACAGGTACGGATCATCAAACGACCGGATTCATTCACGGCTTTGCTCTGACCTTTTTTATCCACGATCTTGATTTCCACGCCTGGTAAAGCGATGCCATCAGTATTGAAAGAGCGCTCATCTTCATCCTCAGGTCGGGTTAGCGTCACCGCACCACATTCAGTCATACCCCAGGCTGATATGACTTTAACACCCAGAATTTCCCGGGCTTTTTGCACCAATGGACCTGGAATGGGTGCGCCGGCACACAGGAAAATTTTCAGTGAATCAACCTTGTCATGCTGTTCCGCCACGGTATTGGACAGGTCATTCAAGAATGGGGTCGAGGCCATGGTGAAATTCACCTGATGCTGATGAATCAGATCTACGGCTTTGGCTACGTCCCAGACATCCTGTAACACCACTTTGGTATTCAGCTGAATTGGCATCATCAGGCCATACATAAAACCGGTCTGGTGCGCCATAGGTGACGCCATTAACACCACATCATTTTCAGTTAAATGTAGCCGCTTCGCATAAGGCACAATATTGGAAAATAAAGTATTGGCGGTATGCATCACCCCTTTCGGTTCACCGGTCGTGCCTGAGGTAAAGATCAGTTGGGTAATGTCATCCGGGCCAGATTCCAGTCCATCCATCGCAGCAACTGCTGAAGCATCTTGTTCCAGTCCATGATTGAGCAACAGGCGATCAAAATTATTTTCGCCTTCACCATTGACCACCACTACATGCTTCAAGCTTTCCAGTTTGTTTTGCAGCTGATTGGCCAGCTGTTCATGATTAAAATTGCGGAACATTTTCGGTACAACAAAAACTTTGGATTCACCATGTTTGAGCATGAATTCCAGTTCACGTTCACGGAAGATCGGCATAAGCGGATTGAGCACGGCACCGATATGGCTACACGCCAGGTAAAGCAAGGTAAGTTCCCACCAGTTCGGTAGCTGGCAAGACACCACGTCATTTTTTGCTACACCCAGCTGTTTCAGACCCAGCGCAATGTTATTGGTCATGTCCCAAAGCTGCTGATAGCTGAAAGTCTGTTCAGTTTGATTCTCAACCTTAACGCTTACCAACGCTATTTTGTCCGGATTCCTTTCTACGGCACTGCGTAAAAAATCGAGTATTGTCTGGTTTAACCAGTGTCCCTGTTTAAGCATAGCCTCTTTTCTGGCCGGGATCAGAACCGCATCGAAATCCATTCGCTTACTCCTCATTATAATTTTAGTTCAGGCCTGTGCTTATTTTCCTTAAGCTGGTACAGCCTTACGTCCTGCCTTATGCCGCGCAATAATCGTTTTCATGATTTGTGCTGTTCCATCACCGATCTGGAAACCGAGTACATCCCGCATCCGCTGTTCCATCACACCGCGATCGTAACCGGCATGACCAAAAGTCAACAGACATTGATGAATTACATCATAGGCCAGTTTTGGCCCCCACCATTTACACATGCCTGCTTCAGAGGTATGGGGCAGATGATTGTCTTTCAGCCATAAGGTTTGCAGGCAAAGTAAGCGTGCAGCTTCAACCTGAGTTTCGTATTCAGCGAGTGGATGCGAAACTCCCTGAAAAGCAGTCAATGGCTGACCAAAAGCTTCGCGTTGCGCGGCATATTCCCAGGCTTCATCCAGACTCACCCGGGCAACGGCCAAAACCTGTAAACCGATCAGAGCACGAGAAAAATCAAAGCCCTGCATCACCTGCACAAAACCTTTGTTTTCATCCCCTAGACGGTGATTGACTGGCACACGAACATTGTCAAAAAAGATTGAACCGCGACCGATCGCGCGCTGACCATGACAGTCAAAACGTGTGGTACAGATGCCCGGTAAATTCATCGGAACCAAGAGCGCTGTCACGCCATGCGCACCATCTTCATTGGCGCCAGTGCGGCCAAAAACCACCGAAGCATCTGCCTGATCGGCCGCAGAAATCGAAGTTTTTTCACCATTAATGACATATTCATCGCCATCACGTTCAATCTTTAAACGTAAATTCGCTGCATCTGAACCACCACGCGGCTCGGTCAAAGCTATTGAAAAGATAGCCTCGCCTGCAGTGAGTTTTTTCAGCCAAGGCTCAACCACTTCAGGCTGCCCATGTTCGGCCAGAATTTGGCCATTTAGGGAAGCAAGCAGGTTGATATAGGAGAAACTTAAATCCGCTTTGGCAATGGCTTCATGGATAATTCCAGCCGCCAGTCTGCCCATGTCCTGACCGCCGTACTGTTCCGGAAGTTCAGGTGCAATAAAGCCCATTTCGCCCATCTTTTTGACCAGATCACGGTCAAAGACTCGGCTTTGATCACGTTCCAGAAAACCGGGAGCAATATATTTCTGGGCAAATTTTTCTGCCGTTTCTGCCAGAAACTCGAGTTCTTCAGTGATATAAGGATTCTTTTTCATGGATCAGTCTCCTTATTTGGCATATTTACGGAATTCAGGCTGACGTTTTTCTTTCAGTGCATTGACTCCCTCACGAGACTCTTCAGTATCATAATAAAGTTTCAGCGCATACATCCCCATGCCGGCAATACCTGCCTGATGCGCGGTATCCATATTGAAACTGCGTTTGGCAATTGCAATGGCAGTCGGACTACGCTGACAGATTTCTTCAGCCCAGGCCTGCACTTCGGCATCCAGTTGATCGGCCGGTACGCATTTATTCGCCAAACCCATTTCCACAGCTTCCTGACCAGAATAACGGCGGCACATATACCAGATTTCACGGGCTTTCTTCTCACCTACCACACGCGCTAAAAATGCCGTGCCATAGCCCGGATCAACCGATCCCATTTTCGGACCAACCTGACCAAAAATGGCTTTGTCTGAACAGATGGTCAGGTCACAAATGGTTGCCAGCACATTGCCACCACCAATGGCGTAGCCTTGTACGCGTGCAATTACCGGTTTAGGTACATCACGGATGGCGGTATGTAATTCTTCCATCGGTAAGCCAATCGTTCCACGGCCATCATAATTGCCATCATGCGCGGACTGGTCACCACCGGTACAGAAAGCTTTCTCCCCCGCGCCTGCCAGTACAATTGCACCGACATTGCGATCATAGCCTGCTTTATTCAATGCCTTGATCAGTTCGTCACAGGTGGTACCACGGAAAGCATTCATTTTTTCTGGACGGTTAATTGTGATCCAGGCAACACCGTTTTTAACTTCATATAAGATATCTTCAAAATTCATTTTCTTTACATCCTGTACTGTTTTTATCTATCTGGTTGAACTGTGATTGTTATGAGATTTAATGATGATGTCCGTTTAACCGTTCATGGTTAAACCGCCAGAGACACTGAGTACCTGCCCGGTAATAAAGCTAGCATCATCACTCAAGAAAAAGGCAATGGCAGAAGCCAAATCATCCGGTTGACCCAAGCGACCCAGTGGAATGGCACGAATAAAGGCTTCACGTAATTTTTCCGGATTTGATGCGCCTTCAGTCACGCCTGCAAGCAAAGCCGTATCGGTGGGTCCCGGGCAAATCACATTAATTTTGATGTTATGACGTGAATGCTCACGTGCCAGCGTTTTAGAGAAAGATAACAAGCCGCCTTTACAGGCCGCATAGACTGCTTCACCTGAAGAACCGACCCGGGCTGCGTCAGAAGCAATATTGACAATGCTGCCGGAATTGCGTTCCACCATGCCTTTCAGCACTGCAAAATGCATATTCAGCATACCGACCAGATTAATCTGTATCAGTTTTTCCCATTCCTGCGGATTGGTTTTAACAAAAGGTTTAAAAATATCCCAGCCGGCATTGTTGACCAGTCCATCAATTGGACCGATTTCAGTTTCGGTTTTTTGAACCGCCTGCTCAACCACATCACTTTGGGTAATATCACACTGAATTGCCAGTGCCTGACCGTATTGATTGATTTCATTCGCCAGCTTTTCAGCCGCTTCCAGATTCATATCAAAAATGGCGACTTTGGCGCCTTCCTCTGCCAGACGTCGGCAGGTGGCTGAACCAATTCCGCCTGCTCCGCCTGTCACAATCACAACCTTGTCTTTTAATCCTTTCATTGCTCATCCCTACGCTATTTTGTTGTTGAATTTAATCGGCTGGTGTTTTAATTCGGTGTGTTTTATCTAAAATAGAAAGAGATTGAACTTATGTCAATATATTTACATAAAATAATATTTATAAATTATTATTTATATATTTATCATTAACTTAATATTTTTATTTATTCAATGTATTGACCTATATTGGTTTTTGGCTTTAGATTAATTTGAATCCGACTTCACTCTAGAGTCAAAATATGTCTTTTGCATGACAGATAATTTATTCCTTTAAAATTGAGAAGAAAACCTTAGATATTTGGTGAGTGAGCGCAATGGAAGTGAAAAGAAAATGGAGATTTCCAAACCATAAAACTTATTGACTCAGAATTTAAATAGGAAAATTTCTGCAAAAACACTATGATTTTTAAAACAAATTATAATAGAAACTGGTTTGTGCGAAAAAGCGATAGGCTATACTCTGCGCGGCTCGGCTATTTCAGTTTTGAGGATGTCCACTATTGTGAGTGATACTTTGTCAAAAAAATATGATCAATCCTTATATTCTGCTCATAACCGGCTTTTTTTCCGGCTGTTTCAGGTGGGCAACAGTTTGGACCGTAAATGCCTCAATGAGCTGAAAATATCCCCAGTGCATTGGGCAGTACTGGGTGCTTTGTCCCGTCCAAAAGTTAAATCAGGAATGTCCTTTTCTGATCTGACTGAATATCTCGGGGTGAGCCGGCAAAACCTGGACGCAGTGTTAAAACGGCTGGAACGTGACGGTCTGGTGGAACGGGTCATTAGTGAACAGGACCGCCGCGCTAAAATTGTTGCACTGACGGCTGAAGGCTTGGAAACATGGGACAACTTGCAAGCTGATTTCTTTGATTTTTATGGTCAGGCCTTAAATAAGCTGGCCTTTGACGATGTGATTACCCTGATTCATCTGCTCAATAAAGTAAATGATGGTTTAAAAAGTATTCATCTGCATAAAGAAACAGATCAAGAATAAACAAATAGAAATACAGCTTTAATTGATGAATATAAAAAAAGAGCCTGTATTCAGGCTCTTTTTTTGAAGTTGAAATTATGCTTTTTGTGGATCGTATTGACGGTCTTTGATGAATATCCCGGACACTGCCCCACACAAGAAATAGGCACCGCCCATAATCAGAAAGCCTAGGCCAATTGAACCACCGCTAGCTGCCGCGCCAATAATTGCAGGGGCAAACATGGCGCCAATACGGCCTGCATTATAAGCACCGCCTACCGCAGTACCACGAATCGAGGTGGCGAAGCTTTCTGTCATATAAGTGGCATTAATCGCATATGGAATGCCATACAGGAAGCCAAAGAAAATTAGCAGATAGGCAATGTTATCTGGCGTATTGAATAGCACAATCACGGGCAGGAAAATCGCCGTTCCAATTGCTCCAAACGAAAAGACAGCGCGTCTACCCAGACGGTCTGCGGCAAAGCCCGCTAGAATTTTGCCGAAAATCATCGCCACATAAGTACCAATCATATAGCCGGCCATGGATTTAAAATTCATGTGCAATTCAGATTCCAGATATGCCGGCATCCAGTTGTTTACCCCATAGTAGCCAAATTGCAGAAAACCGGCCGTAAAGATCCACAAAATAAACATTCTGCGATTCGCATGATCCGCGAAAATCTCTTTAACTGTGCTTTTTTTGGCGGGTTGCTGTGCTGTGATTTCAGCTGGGGCATATAGACGCTGCAAACGTGCACGCTGCCAAGATTCTGGCTCAGGAACCAGTTTCTGGATAAAAATCGCCATAACCGAGGGAATAATGGCAATAAAAAACAGGGTTCGCCAGCCATATTCCGGAATGATCCAGCCTGCCAGTACAGTGGCCACAATATAACCGACGGTCCATCCTGCCTGTAAGGTACCTAAAACCGTGGTGCGATATGCAGTTGGAACATATTCAGCCATGAGCGTATTGGCTGCAATATATAAAGAGCCAATACCGAAAGCAGACAGAAAGCGTAAAACAGCAAATTGTTCAAAGTTTTGTGCAAAGCCTAAGGCTGCGGTCAATATAGAAAATACCAGAATCGAAATGACTACGGTACGTACACGGCCCAGATGGTCACAGGCCCAGCCACCTATAAAGCCACCAATCGCCATACCTGCTAAGGTAAAACTGCCTAGTGTACCCGCCTGCAGATTACTGAGACCAAACTCTGCTTTCAGGCTATTTAAACTGAAAGACAACAGCAACATGTCAGCGCCATCTACCAGTAAAGCCAGAAAAGCGAAAATAAAAGCAATTTGCTGGGTTCGTTTGGTCGTCGGTTTAATCTTTTCTAATTCTCTAGCTAAATCCGTCATATTTAAATCTCTGTTTTCCTATCCTTAGGTTTTCATGATCTTTTTATATTTAAAGCTATTCCGCTAATGAATATGCTTTAAGGCTAATCCGTTTTTTATTCACTTGATTGACTCCTTTTTTAATCCTGTCTGGGAGATCCCTTTTTCCTTTTTATCAGTTAGCTCTTATTCCTCGTTCATGCTTATATTTGCATCAGGCTAAAGAAAATAAGATGAATATTCAATCATTTTAGATGTTTTATTTTGTTATACGAAATTTATTATCATAAAGTTGATTGTTCTTTCATTTTCATATAGCTTTAAAAAGAGGGATAAGAACGATATGTCATTTGAATAGGATCGAACAGGGAGCGTAATAATGGGTGCCTTAACAGGATTTCGTGTACTGGATTTAAGCCGGATTTTGGCTGGGCCCTGGTGTAGCCAGATTCTGGCTGATCTGGGTGCAGAAGTGATCAAGATTGAAAAACCGGATCATGGGGATGATACCCGTATCTGGGGACCACCCTGGCTTAAAAACAATCAGCAACAAGATACCCAGGAATCGGCTTATTACCTGTCAGCCAACCGTGGCAAGTACTCGGTTGCAATCGATTTATCTACACCTGAAGGTCAACGTATTATCAAAAAACTTGCTGAACAGAGTGATGTAGTCATTGAAAACTATAAAGCCGGTTCTTTGAAACGATATGGGCTGGATTATGAAAGTCTGAGTGAGCTAAATCCGCGACTGGTATATTGTTCTATTACTGGTTTTGGCCAAAACGGTCCGCGTGCGCAAGAGCCGGGCTATGATTTTATCGTTCAGGGAATGGGCGGCATGATGAGTGTCACTGGCGAACGTGATGACCTGCCCGGTGGTGGCCCGCAAAAAGCAGGTCTGGCCTTTGCCGATTTGACCACCGGCTTATATGCCGCAATTGCCATTCAGGCGGCTTTGTTGTCCCGTGAGAAAACCGGTGAAGGTCAATATATTGATATGGCGCTGTTAGATACCCAGGTTGCTTCCCTCTCTGTTCTGGCCATGAATTATCTCACCTCAGGCAAAGTCCCCGGTCGCTTCGGAAATGCACATGCCAATATTGTGCCCTATCAGGTGTTTAAAGCCCAGGAAGGTGAATTTATTATTGCCTGTGGCAACGATCTGCAATTCCAAGCTTTGTGTCAGGCCGTTGGTTTGGCTAAGGTGGCAGAAGATCCTCGCTTCTTGAAAAATTCAGGACGTGTTACACATCGTGAAGAACTGACCACAGTTCTACAGGCTCATTTCTATACTCGACCGGCAAAAACCTGGGTGGATCTGATTCATGCGGTTAAAGTACCGGTAGGAATGATCAATGACCTGAAACAGACGTTGCAAGAAGAACAGGTATTGACACGCGATATGGTGATTCAGATGCCGCATACCTTACGTGAAGATTACACCTCAATCGGTTCACCAATTAAACTCTCCAAGACACCGGTAGAATATAAAAAGGCCCCACCTTGTCTGGGTGAAGATACCGATGCCATTTTGAGTCAATATTTAAGTTCTGCTGAAATAGAAGAACTGAAAATCAAAAAAGTCATCCAGCAGCGATAAGCCTGCAAGCAGTAAAAAAGGAATCTTTCGATTCCTTTTTTATTTTAAATCTAATGGACTAGATCATTCCTTAACAGGCTTTGGCACTCGACTGAACAGTACGAGGCAGTTCACGACGCAGAATTTTGCCTACTGCGGACTTGGGTAATCCACCCACAAACTCAATGTATTTGGGTAGTTTATAACTGGTCAGTTGCTGCTTCAGATAAGTCATGACTTCATCTTGGGTCAGAGTTTCATCCTGTTTCACAATAAATGCCTTGGGTACCTGTCCAGATTTTTCATCATCAATACCAATCACTGCACATTCCAGTATTTTAGGATGTTTGGACAGCACGCCTTCCAGCTCATTGGGATAAACATTAAATCCGGACACCAGAATCATGTCTTTTTTGCGGTCCAGAATGGTGATATAGCCTTGTTCATCCATACAACCGATATCACCTGTCAGAAAAAATCCATCTTTGGTAAATACCTGTGCTGTTGCTTCGGGTTGCTGCCAGTATCCTTTCATCACCTGTGGACCACGTATGGCTATTTCTCCAGCCTGATGAAGTGCTACAGGTTTTCCTTCATCATTCAGAATCAGAATTTCAGTCCCTGCCAATGGCAAGCCAATCGTGCCACTAAATCGCCGGCTTAAAGGCGGGTTAAAAGTTGCAGTTGGTGAGGTTTCAGAAAGTCCGTAGCCTTCATAAATCTGGCAGCCTGTGACCTCATGCCATAACTCTGCCGTATTTTTCAGAATAGATGCTCCTCCGCCGGTTGTGGTTTTCAGGCTTGAATGATCCAGTTCACGAAAACGTGGATGATGCGCCAAGGCATTAAACATAGTATTCACACCCGGAAAAACGGTCGGTGGATGTTTCTGATATTGATCCGCCAAAGCATCCAGATCTCTCGGATTGGGAATCAGCACATTGGCGAAACCACGGCTTAAACCATAACTGAACAGGCAGATGGTAAATCCATAAATGTGATACAGCGGCAAGGCACAGAATACATATTCATTTTCAGTGGCATAACGGTCACCAAAATGGCTGATAAATACGGTACTGTTCTGGGCGATATTAAATAGAATATTACGGTGACTCAGTTCAGCACCTTTAGAAACACCTGTGGTACCTCCCGTGTATTGCAGAATGACCGTATCTTCCTGATGCTGTACAGGTGTTTTGAAATCAATAATTTCTACCTGATTTATTGCCTGCCTAAAGTCAGAAAACTGTTGATCCGGATATTGTACTGCCTGACTATAAATAGCACTTGGCTGCTGTTGAATAAAATCCAGCGGATGCGTCGAAATGACATATTTGAGTTCAGGACATTCATCTAGTGCTGTTAATTGCTCCAAAGTCTGTCTCAGGATAATCAACGCTTCTGCACCTGAATCCTGTAGCTGATGATAGAGCTCGCGCTGGGTGTACATGGGATTGACATTGACCAGCACATAACCGGCACGAATAATGGCAAAGGTCGCAATTGGATACTGAATAATATTGGGTAACATCACGGCAATACGGCTGCCAGCAGTCAATCCAAGACTCTGTAAATAGCTTGCCAGTTTCTGGCTATACACATCGATATCGTGATAGCTGAATTTGCGATCCAGATAGATAAATGCGGTTTTATCCTGAAATTTCACCAAATTCTCAGCAATTGTCGTGCTCAGCGTTTTCTCAGGATCTGGCCGGGTAAACTCCGGATTGATATTCCACTTTTTATATTCTTCCATCCATGGCTGACTGCTCATGACTATACTCCTGTCCTGGATTTACAATTATTTTGTATTATTTAAACCATAAGATTTTGATTTTAATTAAATATTTTTAAACCACTTTCTGCTGTCTCGATTCAACATACTTGTAGTGATAACCGCTACGAATAAAATGCTGATTTTTATCCCTAAATGAATGAGCATAATCAGGCCAGACCAAAGTCAGCTTGCGACTGACCGGGTCCAGATACCAGCTTTTACAGCTTTCCGATAACCAGACACTACCTTGGGAAAGCTGCTGTAGCTTCTGCATATAGCTATTTTCAGCTTCTTGATCTGCTTCAAAGACCTGAATCTGTTGCTGCTCAAAAAACTGCAAGGCATCCAGCACCAGATCAAACTGGGTTTCCAGAAAATAAAGTGCTGAATTATGTCCACTGCCTGTATTTGGCCCATTCAGGATGAACAGGTTTGGAAAGTTGTGTACGGTCGTTGACTGATAACCCTGCATACCACTGGACCATTGCTGCTCCAGGCTTAAACCCTGTTTACCCACTACCTTTGCGGCATAGGGTGGACGTGCTGCTTCAAATCCTGTCGCAAATACGATGATATCTGCAGAAAATTTATTTCCAGCCTGGCTTAATACACCGTCTTTCGTAACTTCTGCCAATGCTGAGCCTTCAAGCGTGACATGCGGTTTTAGAAAAGTCGGATAATAATCATTAGAAAGCAATAAGCGCTTACAACCAGGTTCATAATTCGGCCTAAGTTTGCGCTGTAATTCAGGATCTGAAATCTGATGTTTTAAGAATTGCAGGCAGTTTTTCTTGACCCGCTCAAACTGGCTTTTCAGATTACGGCGCTGGGCAAAATTGTATTCATTGCCCCAAAACAAGGAATGTCTTAAGGCTGACATACTGTCCGGATCTTTGCGGAAAAGCTGTTTTTCTGATTCAGAATAAGGTCGGTCTGGTCGGGGCAAAATATAGGGCGCACTACGTTGCAATACGGTCAGGCTTTTGGCCGTTTTTGCAATTTCCGGTACAAGCTGAACGGCTGAAGCCCCTGAACCCACCACAACGACATGCTGGTTCTCCAAACTTATCTGATGATTCCAGCGTGCTGAATGCATGACCTGGCCTTCAAATTCTTCCAGCCCCGGAATTTGCGGGAGATGCTCATCTGCCAGATGCCCAGTTGCGGTAATTAAGATCTCAGCCTGATAAAGACCTGTAGAGGTGTGAATTTCCCATATTCGTTCTCGTGCATTCCATCTGGCCTTTTCCAGTTGGGTATGAAAATCGATATGTGGCCGGATATTTTCCTGATCACAGCATTGAATTAAATAACGCTGAATTTCTGCTCCGTGTGGAAAGACGCGTGACCAGTCGGGGTTTTTAATAAAAGAGAAAGAATATAAATGGGAAGGTACATCGCAGGCAACCCCGGGATAGGTATTGTCACGCCAGGTGCCGCCCACTTCTGCTGCACGTTCAATAATTTTGAAATCGTGGATGCCCTGCTGCTTAAGGCGGATTGCCATGCCTAATCCACCAAAACCACTACCTACAATTAGAATCTTGCTGCGCTGTCCTTGAGCTTGCATTATTTATCTCCTTTAAGGCATATAAGGCTGGATTTTTTGATTCACCGGATATTGTTCTGGATGCTGGCTAAACTGGTTGACCAGTTGCACCACTTCGGCTGGCGCTTCGATATAGAGCGCATGTCCTGAAGAAATTTCGATATAGCGACTGTTCGAAATTGAAGCAAACAGTAATTTTGCTTGCGCTACAGGCACCATGCGGTCTTCACGGCAAGCCACAATCAACGTCTCTGCACGAATCTCAGGCAAGATCGATGTAATATCAATGCGATAATTTAGTTCACGCTGTTTGGCTGCATCCTGGGAAGGTTTAACAAAGCGTGCCAGATCCAACACCTGCTGTTCACTACGTGCAGACAAATAATCATCGCTATACAGGCAATAATTGACAAAATGCGGCAAGGCCGCAGATTGATCACTAAATAACTGTTGCCAGATCGTGGTACGCAGTTGTTGGACTGAACTGGTTTTTGCCCAACCGGCCAACAGGATCAAACGCGCTACACGTTGTTTTAAACTGGCTGCTACTTGTGCAGCAATCACGGCACCGAGTGAATAGCCTACCACTGTAATGGTTTCATCTGCTGCAACCGCATGCTGAATCAGTGCTTCAACCTGTTGGCTAAAATCAGTCACCGCCAGATCGGCTTTATCGGGGGTATGCAAATCAATGGATAAAACCCGCTGATGAATACCCAACATCGGAAAAATATAGCTGAAATGCTTGTCGGTATTTCCACCGGTGCCATGAATCAGAATAATGGTGGGAAATGCAGAACGCTGTCCGACTTCATGAAAAGTAAGCTGCAGATCAGCATAGGGACACTGTCGAGTAATCATGTCTAAATCCATATAGACTCCTGATCTTGTTGTTTTATGGTTTATTCAACACCCGAGAATAAATCTAAATATTTGAATTGGGTTAGGATGCAAAAATTATTAAAAAAAGACCCACGACACGAGTATCGTGGGTCAAAAGGTTTAATCGAATTTGAACTCTTCAGGCTCAAGTAAAAACAGGCTTTCACCACCCGCCTGAATATTGGCAAGGTGGGTTGAGGTTCTTGGCAAAATACGTGCAAAGAAGAATTGTGCAGTTTTGATCTTGGCTGCATAGAACGGATCAGTATTGCCTTCTTCAATTTTCTGTTGCGCAGTAATTGCCATTTTCAGCCACAGATAAGCGGACACGACATAACCAGAGAAATATAGGTAGTCAACTGATGCTGCCCCAATTTCATTGGCAGACTGCTGAGCCTGTGCCTGAATGGTTCTGGTTAATTCCAGCCATTGTTCAGTCAACTGACTGACTTGTGCAACTTGCTGGCTAAACTGGGCATATTGTTGCTCTTTTATAAAGCCCTGAATTTCATCAGTCAATGCGGTCAGCAGACCCAGTTTTGAACTCAGCACTTTACGCGCCAGCAAGTCAATGGACTGAATTTCAGTGGTTCCTTCATAAAGGCTGGCAATACGGGCATCACGGGCAATCTGTTCCATGCCATGTTCAGCAATATAACCGTGACCACCGAAAACCTGCATACCATGTTTAGCCGCTTCTATGCCGGTTTCAGTCATTAATGCTTTGGCAATTGGGGTTAATAATGCCAGACGATCCTCTGCTGCTTTCTTCTCTTCAGGATTATCCGTTGCTTCAGCAATATCGGCATAGGTCGCCAGATAATATGCCAGTGCACGTGAACCTTCTGCAAACACCTTTTGAGTCAGCAGCATGTTACGTACTGCGGGATGCACGATAATCGGATCTGCAGGCTGGCCTGGCGCTTTTGCACCTTCAAGTGAACGCATCGCCAGACGGTCTTTGGCATAAGCCAATGCCCCCTGATAAGAAGATTCTGCTGCTGCCAAGCCTTGAATGGCTGTACCGATACGTGCCGAGTTCATAAAGGTAAACATGCAGTTCAGGCCGCGATTTTCAGGCCCAATCAGGAAACCTTTGGCATTATCAAAATTCAGCACACAGGTCGCATTGCCGTGAATGCCCATCTTGTGTTCAATGGCGCTACACACCACACCATTACGGGAAGCTACATTGCCAGCTTCATCCAGATTGTATTTAGGAACAATAAACAGTGAAATACCCTTGGTTCCCGCAGGTGCATCTGGCAAACGTGCCAGTACGATATGCACGATATTTTCAGCCAGATCATGTTCACCGGCTGAGATAAAGATTTTCTCACCACTGAGGCTGTAACTGCCGTCTTCATTTGGCACTGCTTTGGTACGGATTAAACCTAGGTCAGAACCGGCATGAGATTCAGTCAAACACATGGTTCCAGTCCAGCGGCCTGCAATTAAAGGTACCAGGAATTTCTGTTTCTGTTCATCGCTACCGTGGTGCTCTAAAGTACGCATGGCACCATGGGACAGGCCTGGGTACATGCCCCAAGACCAGTTGGTTGCAGTAATAATTTCAGAAATAGCAATCCGGTATAAAGTTGGGAAGCCCTGACCGCCATATTGTTCATCACCGGTTAAAGAGGTAAAGCCAAGTTCTACATATTTGTCATAAGCCGCTTTAAACCCATCTGGAGTAGTTACGACACCATCCTGCAAACGGCAACCCTGCTGGTCGCCTATCGCATTAATCGGTAGAAGTTCGTTTTGGCAAAAGTCCGCAGCAACTTCCAGATATTGCTCCATAATATCCATAGAAACCTTGTCAGCGAATTTTGCATAGCCCTGATATTTCTGTTCAACGTTTAACAGGTCTTTTAGGACAAACTTCATGTCTTTTAATGGCGCAATATAATTTCTCATCGTAATTCCCTTGTATGAGTTCTAATTTGTATATTTATGACAATTAATTTCATAATACGAAATTATGTTTTAAATCCACTATAATATAATTTAAAGAATAAAATCTAGTCATTCAATGAAATTTCCCATTTAAAAATAAAAAATATACAGGATAAAAAAAGCCATTCATGGTGGAATGGCTTTTCTATACAGCGACTGCACTAAGGCTGATTAACGTGGAAAAAATTGAGCTAAACGCTGATGAACGATCTGCTCTGCCTCCTGCATGATATTTTTGATCAGCGCCTGACAAGTCGGAATGTCATTAATCAATCCCATCACTTGGCCTGCAGTCAGAACTCCCGCATCCACATCGCCATTTTCTAAAGCGAGCTTGCCTTTTAAACCGCTGACATAGGGACGAATCTGTTCAAATTCCAGATCTGGATCTTCACTCATTTTAACCACTAGATCAGATACTGCATTTTTGGCAACACGGGCAGTATTCCTGAACTGTCGATACAGCAGATGTGTCGCCCTTTCATCATTATCGACATAGAACTGCTTGATGTTTGGATGGATCGGCGCTTCCTGAGTGGCACAAAAGCGTGTACCCATATTGATGCCTTCAGCACCTAAAGCCAAAGCTGCGACCAGACCACGGCCATCAGCAAAACCGCCACTGGCCACAATCGGCACAGTGAGCTGATCAGCAGCGGCAGGAATTAAAATCAGGCCAGGAATATCGTCTTCACCCGGATGGCCCGCACATTCAAAACCATCAATCGAAATAACATCCGTACCAATTCTTTGTGCTGAAAGCGCATGACGAACGGAAGTACATTTATGAATGACAATAATGCCATGTTGCTTAAATGCCTCAATATGTTCATGAGGCTTGTTGCCTGCTGTTTCTACGATCTTGATACCGCTTTCAATGATCGCCTGTCGGTATTCTGCATATGGCGGCGGATTTACAGCGGGCAATAAAGTCAGATTGACTGCAAAAGGCTGATCGGTCATTTCTCGGCAGCGTGCAATTTCCTTGACCAGGGCTTCAGGCGTCGGTTGAGTCAATGCCGTTAATGTTCCCAAGCCACCAGCATTAGATACAGCACTGGCCATTTCTGCGGTACCAACCCACATCATGCCGCCCTGAATAATTGGATAGCGAATGCCTAGAAGCTCGGTAATACGGGTCTGAATTTTCATAAATATTCTCCTTAGCATCCGGTAAATTGTGCAGGGCGTTTTTCGATAAAAGCCTGGACACCTTCTTTATAGTCCTGACTGCTCAGAGCCAGATATTGCAGGTTTTGTTCTAACTCCAGTTGCTGGTCTATGTTATTTTCAGCACTGCGTTGCAAGGCCTGTTTGGTTAAAGCCAGCGCATAAGTCGGCTGTTGAGCTAATCGCTGTGCAATGTCATCGATATAAATATCAAATTCTGTATCTGGAAGCATTTTCCAGATCATGCCCATTTTAGCGGCCTCTTTGGCATGCACCGGTTCCCCCAGAAAAGTCAGTGCCATGGCACGTGCATAACCGATTAAACGTGGCAACATCCAGGTGCCACCGGCATCAGGAATCAAGCCAATTTTAGAAAAGGCCTGAATAAATCGGGCACTTTCCTTGGCAATGACCAGATCACAGGCCAGCGCGATATTGGCACCTGCACCGGCAGCCACACCATTCACTGCTGCGATTACCGGTTTGGGACTCTGGCGGATCAGGTTAATCAAGGGATTATAGTATTTGGCCAGTGAGCCTTCGGGAGGCAAAGGCACATTGCCGAGCTGTCCAGCACGTTCTTTTAAATCCTGTCCCGCTGAAAACGCCCGGCCATTACCACGGATCACAATCACCCGAATATCCGGATCTGTATTCCAGTTTTTCAGCACCTGCTGCACCTCCTCATGCATTTGCCGGGTAAAACTGTTGAGTGAATCCGGGCGGTTAAAGCTTAAGGTTGCGACGCCTTGCTGAACCTGAGTTTGAATCGTTTCCCACATCATCAATTTCCTTATTTTTTGCCTGTATCCCTACAATTAATAGCCTTTATTGACATCTACCTGATGGCATAAATCCAGCCCGAGATTTAAGCGTCGGTCATTTTCCAGAATCTGTTCCACCACCACAGACATGGGCGCATGTGAGGCGACATGTGGTGTAACAACGATCTTTTCATGCTGCCAGAATGGATGTTCAGCAGCTAATGGCTCCTCTTCAAATACGTCGACAATTGCACCACGTAACTGGCCGGAATCCAGTGCATTGAGTAGATCCTGCTCGATTAAATGCTGCCCACGCCCCACCTGAATAAGAGCAGCTTGGTCGGGTAATTTTTTAAATAGCTGTTCAGATAAGATGCCAGTATTGTCTGCAGTTAAAGGCATTAAATTAATCAAAATCTGGCTGTGGGCCAGGAACTCGGAAAGCTGTTCTGTACCGACATAGCTTTTGACCTGAGCAATCTCTTTTGGAGAATTGGACCATCCAGACACCTGATAGTCCATGTCGGCAAAACGTTTTGCCACATAACCGCCCATATGGCCAAGGCCCATAATCCCGATCTGGATATGATGACTATAACTTTGACGATACTGTTTCCATAGCTGCTGCTTTTGCTGCTGGATCATGCGGTCAAAATAACGCTGAAAATACAGCACGCCCCAGAGCAGATAATCAAACATGCCCTTTTGATGATGTGGATCCAGTACCCGGCAGACTGACTGGTCAGCTCTAATCTCGTTTAAATTTAAATGTTCGACTCCTGCAGCAATCGAATGAATCAGACCAAGTTCTGGAAGTTGCCGGAGTTTTTCCAGATCTGGAAACCACGAAGCTGCTGTGGTCGCCTGTTCAGCTTCCGGGCTGTCCAGTGTACAAAAACTGCCCTCAGGCGCATATTTCTGAAAAGACTTCACCAGAATGGCTTCAATATTCGGCACAGTACTGGATATCACAATCATGATGCATACTCCGTATATTGATGCTCAATCAGGGATAACGCAGCCTGCCAGGCACGCTGTAAAATCGGTTCCACAAAAGGACTGGCGAACTGCCTGGCGGTTTTAATTCGGACTTCTTCTGCTGGATAATGCAGTTCGGCACCGCCACTTAAGGCCTTCACCTGCGCCTGACAGGCACGCTCCAGAAAATAGATTTCATGAAAAGCCCGTGCAATCGTTTCGCCAGCCGTTAAAAGTCCGTGATTGCGTAAAATCATGGCGCGATGGCCGCCCAGGTCCTGAATCAGGCGTTCTTGTTCATCTGTTGACAATGCAACGCCCTCATATTCGTGATAGGCCACCTGCTGATAAAATTTCAACGCATGCTGGGAAATGGGAAGAAGTCCGTGTTTCTGTGCAGAAACTGCTATGCCATCTGCGGTATGCGTATGAATGACACAATTCAGATGAGCATGTGCTTCATGAATCGCGGCATGGATGACAAAGCCTGCCATATTCACCGGCTTGTCTTGTTCATAGCTTTCTACCACTTGCCCTTCATGATTAATCTTCACCAGCGTTGAGGCACGCATTTTTTCAAATGCGACACCATATTGATTAATCAGAAAGCATTCTGGTTGATCTGGAACTCTTAGGCTGATATGAGTATCAATCAGGTCGGTCATTCGGTAATGCGCAATAATGCGATAAAGCGCTGCGAGTTCGCAACGTGCCTGCCATTCAGCATCTGTGACGAGATTTTTTATTGTCATCGTTCCATCCTGGAAAAATATAGCATTTCGATCATTATCTGTTATATCATAATTCCAGAAAAACAGAATATTATTTCATAAAGCGAAATAAATCGTTACAAGGAGTGGATATGCCCACATCACAATTAAACGGACTTGAATATCTCAGCGCAATTAAGAATGGGGAAATTCCCAGCTCAGCCATGAGTGAAATTATTCCCATGCGTCTGACCTTGGTGCGCGAAAACTATGTGGAATATGAGGTGCGTCCTGATCAGCGCCATTACAATTTACAGGGTGGAATTCATGGCGGCTTTTGTGCAACGGTTCTAGATAGTGCCACTGGCGCTGCCGTGCATACGACAGTAGATGCAGGTGTTAGTTTCTCGACCATTGACCTGAATGTCAAAATGCTGAAAGCGATGAAAAGCGGCGAAACCTATACAGCTATTGGTGAAGTTATCCGGATCGGACGCAATGTTCTGACCTCAGAAGGCCGAATTATCGATAAAGAAGGTAAAGTTTATGCCTTTGGGTCGGCAACATTATTAGTCACTGGTCGTAAGTAATCTTTACACCGATATAATCAATCCCTGCATGTGCAGGGATTTTTATTTTGAAAGAAAAATCCCAATAAAAAAATGCCATGCATATCACATATACATGGCATTTAGGTGATGACTTAAGATGTTGCAGCTTCAGGGTTTTCAATCACCATCGCCAGGCCTTGACCCAGACCAATACACAGACTGATCACGGCATATTTTTTACCGGTACGCTGTAACTGACGTGCAACGGTTAAAGCTAAACGCGCACCCGAACAGCCCAGTGGATGACCAATGGCAATCGCACCACCATTTGGATTGACACGCGGATCATCCAAAGCGACATCCAGACCTTTCAGGCAAGATAATACCTGACTGGCAAAGGCTTCATTAATCTCGATGATATCCATATCGTCTAGCGTCAAACCCGCACGCTGTACTGCCTTTTTAATCGCTTCAATTGGGCCTGCTCCCATGATGCGTGGCTCAATGCCAGCGGCTGCAGAAGACAGGATACGAGCGAGAGGTTTTAAGCCATACTGTTCCTGAACTTTTTCACTGCCAATAATCAGTGCTGCAGCGCCGTCATTGATACCTGATGCATTACCCGCTGTTACTACACCACCTTCGAAAAGCGGTTTTAACTTGGATAAAGCTTCAAATGTTGAAGAAGCACGTGGATGCTCATCCTCAGTAATTTGTTTAGGCGGCAATTTGCGTCCTTGAGAAACTTCAATCGGGGTAATTTCACCTTCAAAGAAACCTGCTTCTTTCGCTGCCTGATATTTTGCCTGTGATGCAGCAGCAAAGGTATCAGCCTGTTCACGGCTAATACCGAATTCTTCAGCCACGTTATCACCTGTTTCAGGCATGCTGTGCGCGCCAAACTGATCCGTAAATTTACGGTTCGGGAAACGGGTACCAATTGTGGTGTCATAAATTTTGGCATCACGTGAATACGCGCTTTCTGCTTTGCCCATCACAAAAGGTGCGCGGGTCATGCTTTCTACGCCACCGGCAATGTACAACTCGCCTTCACCTGCAGTAATGGCACGTGCCGAATCAATCACAGCACCGAGACCTGATGCACATAAACGGTTTACCGTCTGACCTGGAACTGTTACCGGCATACCCGCTAACAACGCTGCAAAACGTGCCACATTACGGCTGTCTTCACCGGCCTGATTGGTGCTACCAAAGATTACATCTTCTACATCTGCTGCCGGGATACCGGTTTTTTCCAGCAGGTTTTTAATGACTGTAGCTGCCAGATCATCTGGACGTACGCTTGCCAGACTTCCTGCATGGCGACCGATTGGTGAACGTAAACCATCATAAATATATGCATTTAACATGAGTGTTATTCCTTTAACTTTCTAATTAATGTGTTGTATGAACAAGTGGTAGACCAAGCTGAACACGGCGACGCAACCAAGGACTTGAACGGTAACGCTGGTCACGGGTAATCGCAGTCATACGATCCAGAATTTTTAGAATTTTTTCAGCTCCCAGCACATCCCCCCATTCAATTGGTCCATACGGATAACCAAGGCCTAATTTCACCGCAATATTGATATCTTCTACCGTTGCAACGCCTTGCTGGGCAATATCACAGCCGAGATTCACAATCATTGCCAAAGCACGTTGAGCCACAAAGCCGACGCTTTCCTGAATTACGCTGGCGGTCACACCATCCAGATTGAAAATCGATTGGGCTGCTTTTACCAGCTCAGGTTGGGTGACAAAAGTTGGCATCAAGGTACGGTGTTTATGCAGACCATATAGCAGATCGATACACACCACTTGCTGAGGTGCCAGCTGATAACGGATCGCAGCTGATGTTGCATCCTCACCATAAGTGGCAATCAGGATTAAAGCCTCTGCTGAAGGTATCTCAGTTTGCTCAATCTGAATGTTGAACTGTTGCAGATATTGCTCAAGTGCCTGACGGTCTTCGTCATATTCGGTGCCTAGCCAGACTGATGGATATTGACTTAGCTTATCAACCAATGCTGGAGTAACATCACCTTCTTTGCTACCTGAAGTGTAATCATAGAAACCTTTACCAGTTTTACGACCTAACTGCTTGGCAATAAAACGCTGACGGGTAATCACGCTTGGACGGTAACGTGCTTCTTCATAATACTGCTGATAAATCGATTCACTCACCGGATGCGAGACATCCATACCAGTCAGATCACCTAGCTCAAAAGGTCCCATTTTAAAACCGATCCCATCGCGGTAAATCCGGTCAATCTCATAAAATGGTGTGACATTTTCATTCAGAATTGCATAGGCTTCGCTACCAAAGGCACGGCCGGCATGGTTAATGATAAACCCTGGAGTATCTTTAGCTTTGACCGGACGATGACCCATTTTTGTAGAAAGCTGGGTTAATGCTTCAATAATGTCAGCACGGGTATTAAAGCCTTCAATCACTTCGACCACTTTCATGAGTGGGACCGGATTAAAGAAGTGATAACCGGCAACACGTTCTGGCTGCTCACAGTTGGCAGCGATTGCACTGATCGACAATGAAGAGGTATTAGATGCCAGAATCGCCTCTGGTTTTATCATTCCTTCCAGTTGCTGCATCAGTTTTTGCTTGATTTCCAGATTTTCAATAATCGCTTCAACAATCAAGTCACAATCTTTCAGGTCTTCTAGCTGCTGGGCAGTCG
Source organism: Acinetobacter sp. 226 (assembly GCF_048147925.1). Taxonomy (NCBI): domain Bacteria; kingdom Pseudomonadati; phylum Pseudomonadota; class Gammaproteobacteria; order Moraxellales; family Moraxellaceae; genus Acinetobacter; species Acinetobacter sp. 226. Next base: position 42,073 of record NZ_JAYWYX010000001.1, read on the forward strand.
ACAGATGAGCAATATCTTCAGCGGCTTTTTCATGGCTGAATTTACCTTTATCTGCCAAGGTATTTAATGTTTTGGCCAGTTTATCCTGTGCCTGTTCGGCTGCCCCTTCTTTGGCATCAAACAGCACCACATCATGACCAGACTGAATCGCGATCTGGGCAATACCTGCACCCATCGTGCCTACACCAATAATGCCGATTTTCTGAATCTGAATACTCATGCTTATCGTCCCTGATAATTCGGTTTACGTTTTTCAATAAAGGCCTGCATGCCTTCTTTTTGATCTTCGGATGAGAACAGCATCTGGAAAGACTTACGTTCCAGGGTAAGTCCGGCATTAAGCGGCACATCTTCAGCCAATAAAGCCACTTCCTTGATTTGCTCTAGAGCAATTGGCGGCATTTTCGCTAGGCCTTCCGCCATCTTGATAGCTGTAGCAAGGGTTTCACTGTCTTCAGTCACCTGGGACACCAGACCAATTTGATAGGCTTCCGGTGCAGGCACCAGACAACCGGTCATGATCATGCGCATGGCATGAAATTTGCCTACTGCACGGAATAAACGTTGAGTCCCACCTGCACCCGGCATCACGCCAACTTTCACTTCAGGTTGACCGAACTGGGCACTTTTTCCAGCAATGATAATGTCTGCATGCATCGCCAGTTCACATCCACCCCCCAGTGCATATCCATTTACAGCTGCAATCACCGGTTTTGAACACTGCGCAATCGCCTGCCAGTAACGTTCAGTTCGACGCTGCATCATTTGAATGGTTTCTGCATTGGCCAGTTCTTTCAGGTCTGCACCTGCTGCAAAATCTGTTTCACCACCCGTAAGAATAATGGCACGGACATTTTCATCATCATTCAGTTGCAAAAAAGCCGCCGCAAGTTTCTGGCGAACTTCTGTATTCAGGGCATTTTTCGCTTCTGGTCGATGAATTTTAACCATCGCTACATGTGCTGAAACTTGTTCTACTTGAACTACCTGTTCCATTAAAATCTCCATTTATTTTGTATAGCGAAATTTTATTTTATATAAAACTAAGGTTTCTTAAGCTATAAATCAAGGATTTTTAACTCCAGAATTCAAAAAAGTTATTTTTAAATAAAAATAGAGTAAAAACTCTTGTTCAATTGCTCATTTTATGATTAATTAATTTCGCAATACGGAATTAAATATTTTAAATGCAATTTGATTATTCATTTCAATGAATAATCACCATAAGGCAGAACTTAAAAGTAATTTACGAAATCAAATTTTCCAGCAATGAGAGGATTTTGATTTTGCGTAAAGCGTGAAAAATCGAATGTAGCCTGATAATAAATGCAGCGGCTGTTGTGTTTAGAGCAAGTCTGTTAAATCAGGAAAACTATGTTTCCGTGAGGAAGAAAAATGGATTTAGCGGTAGCAGAGGAAATGCTACTTTGAATATATAGAGGATATAAGAATGACAAGCGATACCATCGTAACAGGAGACAATAAAACCGATGTCTCCTCCACGGATACCATCAAACAGGCACCAAAACGTCTATGGATGACGGCTTTTGTCTTTGCTTTTCTGATTTTGCTCTGTGACGGTGCAGATATCGGGATTCTGGCTTTTAGTCTGACCAGTCTTAAAGCGGAATGGGGCCTAACTTCTGTACAGGCGGGGGCCTTGGGAAGTTATTCTCTTTTAGGTATGGGGATTGGAGGCTTTATTGGTGGATGGGCATGCGACAAATTTGGACGTGTCCGCGTCATTGTACTGGCAACCATCGCCTTCTCGATCTTGTCTGCCTACTCAGGTTTTGCGCAGTCTTATACTGAATTTGCAATGTTACGTACTCTGTCCTGCTTAGGTCTGGGCTGCTTGTATATTGCCTGTAATACCTTGATGTCTGAATATGTGCCTACCAAATACCGTACCACAGTGCTGGCAACATTGATGACCGGCTTCACTCTGGGTTCTCTGGTGATTACCATGCTTTCAGGCTGGATTATTCCTGAGTTCGGCTGGCGTATGCTGTATTGGATTACGATTGCACCTTTAGCACTCGGTATCCTCATGCACTTTATAGTGCCTGAACCAGAATCGTGGAAACGTGTTCGGGAAATGAAAAGAACTGGCCAGATCGTGGATAATAATGCGAAAAAAGGCAATCCATATATCACCATTTTAAAAGATAAAACCCACGGCAGAATGTTTATCTTATGGTCATTCAGCTCAGGTTTTCTCTTATTCGGTTATTTCGGTGTAAGTAACTGGCTGCCAAGTTATCTGGAAGCTGAATTAGGTATCAAATTCAAGGAAATGGCGATCTATATGATTGGTACTTTCTTGACCATGATATTCGCCAAAATCATTGCGGGCTATGTTGCTGACAAGATCGGCCGTCGTATCGTGTTTGCTTTCGGCACCATGGGAACTGCGCTGTTCATTCCGGTCGTGGTCTACATGCACACTCCAGATAACATCGGTGTACTGATGCTGATCTTTGGTTTCCTGTACGGCATTCCATATGCCATTAATGCAACCTATTTAACTGAAAGCTTCCCGACTGCAGTTCGTGGAACAGCCGTGGGTGGTGCATTCAATATTGGCCGGATCGGTGCCATTTTTGCCCCGATTACCATTGGCTATCTGGCCATGCATGGCTCAATTGGAACTGGCTTGATGGTGATGGGCGCTGCCTACTTCTTCTGCGGCTTAATTCCGGCCCTGTTTATTAAAGACCGTTTATACGATCCGCAAAAAGCAGAATAAATACTCTCCGGAAGACAGTACAACTTGCTGTCTTCCTCTTTCTCCAATTATTGACCACACGTATAGAAAGGTTTCCTTTCATTCAGGATTAAAAGTTTCTTTAGGGATTAAGAAATGAAAAAATTAGTTTTAGCCACATTGTGCGGTATCGCATCAGGAACTGTACTTTCAGCAGAAGTATCGGAAGATCGTATCCAGTTTCTAGAAGCACAGCTCAAACAGATTCAGTCTGAACTGGAACAGCAAAAACAGTCACAGCTTGCTTTGAAAGTACAGCAGGAACAGTCTAAAGTAGCAGACTCCAAAAGTTTAAGTAGCATGATGGACAATGTGGATGTGTATGGAATGATCCGTCTGGATGGCGCGATTGATTTTAAAAGTACGCCAGAAACCCGTGGCCGAACCATTAACCAGATCAATAAAGTGCCTTTTACTGAACCTGATTCAGTCCGTTCCGATTTCACTGCAGCTGCCAGCCGTATTGGTTTCCTAGCCAAAGATCTGGGAGGTAATCCGAATATTTCCGCACGTCTGGAAGCCGATTTCTGGACCAATAATGGCAAAGGTGATGGTGGCCTCCGTATCCGTCATGCATATTTTAAATATTATAACTGGACTTTTGGTCAGGCCTGGTCACTCATGTCTACGCCGGAAATTAGCACCGATGCGGTAGACTATAGTTTATTGCTCGGTGGTTCGATCCTGCGTACTCCCCAGGTCAGTTATGCGTTTAAGCTTGATCCGGAAAATACCTGGAATATTGGCCTGGAATATATGGCCGGTGGTGATCGCTCCTCTGCCTTACCTGCTTTAACCACCAAATTTGTACATCAATCCGGTCCGGTACATCTGTTAGCTCAAGGCTTTATCAATGAAAAGCAGGCGCAAACCGCGACAGGTGATATCGAGAAAATTGGCTGGGGGGTTGGTGCTGGTGGACGTTATCGTTTTGATGATAGAAACTCTATTCAGGGCAACTATTTCCATATAGTGGGCGATCAGCGTATTGCTGCCTTTTTAATTCAGGGTTCTACGGTTGACGGCGCAGCTTGGGGTGGCGACTATTCGGTGGATACAACCAATAATGAACTTTTACTGAATGAGTTTAACAGTTTGAATATCGGATTTACGCATAAATTCACACCGAAATGGCGTAGCAGTATTGCAGCCAGTGTGGTCGATTTTGATGATTCTAGCGATTATGCCAAAGCCAATCCGGAAGCCAATAAGCGCTTAACCGACTATGTGGCTAACGTGATCTATTCTCCTGTTCCAAAGATTAATCTGGGTGCAGAATATCATCATGGCAAGCGTGAAACCTTTGACAATAAGGAAGCAGATATTTCGCGTATCAACCTCTCTGCCAACTATAGTTTTTAAGGCCTCAGGAGACAAGGATGTCAGCCCAAAGGCAAATTTCACGCCGTTTCATGTTCATGATGGCAATGACCTGCGCACTCTGCGCAGGTTGTAATTATTTTAACCAGCCCTTGATTTATTCTATTGCTGAGGATCTGCAGATCAGTGTAGCCCAGTCTGGCTGGACTGTGGTTTTAACCCAGATTGGCTATGCCACCGGGTTATTTTTGTTTGTCCCTCTCGGAGATTTGTTTGAAAAACGGCTGTACATCTGCAGTTTAATGTTCTGTACCGGACTGGCACTTATTGGGCTGTCAGCCAGTACCAATCTGCATATGTTGTATGGCTTTACTCTACTCGCCTCTTTTTGTTCGATTACCGCCCAGATTCTGATTCCTTTTGCCGCCAGCCTGTCGCAACGTGATAAAAGTGCCGAAGTCGTTGGCCTGCTCATGAGTGGTGTTCTGGTTGGTATTCTGTTTGCCCGTACCGTGGCCGGACTGATTTCTACTTTATGGTCCTGGCATGCGGTATACCTATTTAGTGGTTGTGCAATTCTTCTGCTAAGTCTGGCCATGTGGTTCCAGTTGCCGAGTGCCAAGAGCCAGTTGCAGATGAATATATTGCAAATTTATCGCTCACTATTTACCTTTGCCCGAACAGAACCCATGCTGATCCGGCGTAGTATGATCGGAGGTTTGGGTTTTGGCATGCTGAGTATTATCTTTACTACCATGACTTTTATTCTGGCTGAAGCACCGTATCATTTTAATGATTTCCAGATTGGTCTCATGGGTATTGTGGGTGTGGTCGGCATCTGGTCCTCTCAATGGACCGGTAAAATGATTGGCAGGCATCGGGAAAAATGGATTGCGCATCTGGCCACATGCGGACTGATTCTGGCCTGGATTCCCTTATTCTTTGCCCAGAATTATTTATGGATTTATATCCTGGGCTTGATTCTGGCTTATTTCGGAATTTCCTGCTTGCATGTCCTGAACCAGAATCTGGTCTATCGAATTTCAATGCAGGCTCGCTCACGGATTAATGCCATCTATATGACCTGTTATTTTTCGGGAGCCGGTCTGGGGGCATTTTTATCGCTGCATTTATGGAAAAGCTATGGCTGGTCTGCCTGTGTCATTTTAGGTTTTATTTTTGCCGTGTTGATCTTTGTGATTAACTATTATGATTTAAACCAAGAAAGAAATTTAGCCAATATTCAGCCTGAGCCTTAGATACTGTTAAAAACCTTTGGGGTTAAAAAGCTTATTTTTTATCCCGCTTTCTGTACCAAGTGCAAATTCTAAAGATGATACGTTCAAAAATAGAAAAATTCTTTAGACTTTTAACGTTTCCTTTCTCTCTGAAGAGCAGTTGAAAATATTGATATCTTAATTTTTTAGAGTTAATTCAATTTACTATTTTCCATTGCGAGATAAACAGATTTCAATTCAGTTAAAGGTGCAGGTTTTGCATAAAAGAAGCCTTGTAGCAAATCACAGCCCTGCTGATAGAGCAAACTGGCCTGACTTAAGGTTTCGACACCTTCTGCGACAACTTCCAAATCCAGCTGATGGGCTAGATGAATAATAGATTGCACAATTGCAGCATCCTGACCATCGAGGGTCAACTCTTCAATAAAACTACGGTCTAGCTTGATTTGATTGATTGGCAAGCGACGCAGATAACTGAGACTCGAATAACCTGTGCCAAAGTCATCAATGGCAACCTGTACACCTAAAGTACGCACCGCTTTTAAAATTTCTATGGTTCGGTCTGCACCATTAATGATGACACCTTCCGTAATTTCAATTTTAAGTAGTTCCGGCGGTAATTGGCTGAGTTGAAGCGCATGTTCAAGTACCTGTAAAAAGCCTGCTCTACGGAATTGTAGCGGAGAAATATTCACCGATACCGTGATCTGGCTATTATGTTTCTTGTTCCAGTGCGCAATATCTAAACAGGCCTTTTCCAGCACCCACTGGCCTACACTAATAATCTGCCCGGTTCTTTCTGCAAGAGGGATAAAAATTGCTGGGGAAATATAACCCTGTTGCGGATGACACCAACGGATTAAGGCTTCCACACCTATTACATGTCCAGTTTCAGGATGAACCAGCGGCTGATAGAACAGGTCGAAATTTTCCTGATTGATCGCTTCCATGAGTTCCAGACGCAGATTGGTATAATCTATTTCTGCGACAGGCTGCATTTTGTTTTTTTCATACCACTGCCAGATATTACGCCCCTGTCTTTTGGCTTCCTGCATTGCCAAAACAGACTGATAGATCAGTTCAGATGAATGCTGGATTGAGCTGTCATCCGCCACAATACCAATACTGGCACTTAAATGTATTTTGTACTGATCAATAACAAAAAGTATGGAAAGAAGCTCAAGAATTTCTCCAGCGATCGCCTCCACTTCAGATGACTCATATATTCCTGAAAGCAGTAAGATAAACTCATCTTCAGCAAAGCGGCATAGTACGTTATCGTCTTGAATAAATTTTTGCAGCCGCTCACCCACACTTTTAAGAATCTGATCCCCCACCAGATGACCCAAGCTGTCATTAATATTTTTAAAGTCATCCAGGTCTATATATAGCAGCACCAAAGGTTCTGAACTCTCATGCTGTACTTCAAAAATATTTTCCAGAATTTGCTTAAATGCATGCTGGTTCGGCAAACCGGTTAAATAATCATGGGTATGCTGATGCCGGATATATTCTTCGTGAATAAGTTGCTGGGTAATATCTTCCTGAATTCCTAGAAAATGGGTACAGGTTCCAGTCTGATCAAAAATAGGACCTAGGGTTAAACGGTTCCAGAACCAGCTGCCATCTTTACAGTAACTTTTTATGGTGACCTGAATTTCTTTTTGTTTTTTAACTGCTTGCTTGAGTAATGAAATTTGATCCGGATCAGTATCTGGACCCTGCAAGAAAAAACAGCCTTGCCCTAAAACTTCTGTTTCTGTATAGCCTGTGAGCTTGAGAAAAGCCGGGTTCACATATACCATTAACCTTTCTTCTGAAACATCGGTAATAAAAAGACTATTCGGACTGGCTTCTACTCCCCGTTTTAATAAACGCAAATCCTCCTTGTTTTTACGGGATAAAGTAATATCCCGCGCAATGCCAATAACGCCGGTAACTTTCTGATTTTGTATAATCGGTAAATTGGTCAAATCCAGCCATAAAATATCTCCAGTAACATTATAGATTGGAAGCTCAAAATGTTGAGATTTACCTTGCAGCGTTTCTATAAATGAAAAGTTGGCCAGCTCATGAAATTCGGGCGGTATGAAGGCACAATAGTGCTGACCATGAATTTGCGCTTTAGAAAAACCTGTAATTTCTTCGCAAGCAATATTGGTATTAAGCACATGTCCCTGCAGGTCAAGTTCAAAAATAATATCTGGATGATAGGTATAAAATGAGCTGTATTTTTCATTAAGCTCATGTCTTTTTTGACGTTCCTGATCAAGCTCAATTGCGAGAGCAACTAATTTTGCCGCTTGCTGTAAAAGCTGAATATGATGTTCAGTCGGTATTTTCGGTGTTCGATAATAAGTAGCAAACGTTCCGTACAAAATATCTGAAGCATTAATAATCGGCATAGACCAGCAGCTAGACAATTTTTCTGCATTTACCAAAGCACGGTAAGACTGCCAGTTTGGGTCTTTCATTAAATTCGGACTAATGACCAACTGACGTAAGAAAGCAGCTACGCCACACGATCCTTGATTTGGCCCAATTTTCAAATCTTGAATAGCATTACAGTACTCTTTTGAAAAGTGCTGTTTGCCACTTATAACATTTAAAGTTTGGGTGTCATCCTGATAGAGCATAATGGTGACAAGCGCATCTGGAATGCGCGATTCAAGCCACTGGCTAATGACATCGAGGATAGGCTTAAGTTCAGTATGGCGACCAATCAGATTAAAAATATGAAAAATTTCTTGATCATCACAATTATTATTCATTCAGACTATCACCTTCCTTAGCTTGTTAACATTTTAGACTTATTATTAAAATAATCATTAGCAAAAGTTTGTATTTATATCTTTAAAATGCGGAAATATGGTCAATATTACGTGTATTTGATAATAATTCTAAAATTTAAAAATCACAGCCGAAGCTGTGATCTAAAACTATACTTTTACTCAATCAGAATATTGCGGACTTATTTTTAGGCTGCTTGTTGACGACTGTCCACTAATTTACAGCCAGTCTGCCGTTGCAATTCTTCAAAACTTAAGCCATCCACTATTTCAATAACCTGAGCCTGGTTGTCTTTTAATTCAATCACACAGAGATCGGTATAAATGCGGTTGACACACTGCTTACCTGTTAGAGGATAAGTTAGTTCTTCAACGATTTTTGCTTCACCGTTTTTGGTCATATGCTCCATACAGACATAGACACATCGAGCACCCACGGCCAGATCCATTGCCCCACCTACAGCAGGTACAGCATCAGCATTACCGGTATGCCAGTTCGCCAAATCACCATTAATAGCAACCTGAAAAGCACCCATGATACAGATATCCAGATGCCCGCCTCGCATGATATCGAAAGAGTCCGCAGAATTCATAAAACTGCCACCTTGTAGCATGCTTACGAGTTCTTTACCGGCGTTAATCAGGTCATCATCTGCCTGTTCAGGATCATTCAAGGCAGCAAAACCTAAAACGCCATTTTCCGAGTGCAGAATTACTCCTTGTTCAGGTTTTAAATAACCAGCCACGCGTGTCGGTAAACCAATACCCAAATTCACAAAAGAGCCAGCTGGAATGTCTTGCACCACTTTAGCCACAATCTGTTCACGGCTACGTTTTTGAATATTCATCATTTAATATCTCCAACCTTGACCACATGCTGTACAAAAATTCCTGGCGTTACAATAATCTCTGGATCAAGCTCTCCCAGTTCCACAATCTGATGCACTTGTGCAATGGTGGTTTTTGCTGCTTTGGCCATGATCGGACCAAAATTCCGTGCTGCCTTACGGTAGGTTAAGTTGCCCCACTGATCTGCCTGATTGGCATACACAAAGGCATAATCAGCGTGAATCGGATATTCGAGCACATAATCTTTTCCATTGATATTTCGGGTTTCTTTACCTTCAGCAATTTTGGTACCAAAACCGGTTGGAGTAAAAACAGCTCCTAAGCCAGCACCGGCTGCCTGAATGCGGCAGGCCAGATTGCCTTGTGGCACCAGTTCCAGTTCAACTTTTCCTGCCTTGTACAGGTCTTCAAAGACGGTTGAGTTATTGGCCCGCGGGAATGAACAGATCATTTTTTTAACCAGTCCAGACAACAGCAGATTGGTTAACCCACGATCTCCAGAAGCAGCATTGTTGTTAATAATAGTTAAGTCTCGAGGACCCAGATCAATTAATGCTTCGATTAATTCTACCGGCTGACCTGCCAGGCCAAAACCACTGGTCATAATGTGTGCACCATCAGGAATTTGCTTGAGTACTGTCTCGATATCCTGTGTGATTTTATTCATCATATTGCTTCCTAGCATGTTCTATCTATATTGCAAGTGCAGATTAATCTGCCTTTTGCGGATCAAATAAGCGGTCTTTAATAAAGAAAGCGGGTATCAGGCCACAAAGAAAATAGGCAATCCCCATAATCAGTAAGCCCGTACCAATTGAGCCTCCTTGAGCAAAATAGCCAATAGTAAGAGGTGCAAATACAGCACCCAGTCGGCCGACGTTATAGGCACCACCCACTGCTGTTCCACGCACTTTGGTGGAGAAGCTTTCTGTCATGTAAGTCGCATTAATACCGTATGGAATACCATAGAGAAAACCAAAAAATAACATCAGCCAGAGAATGTTATCCGGCGTATTACCAAAGACAATCACAGGGATAAAAATCGCAGTACCCATGGTGCCGAAAGCAAATACCGCACGACGGCCAATCTGGTCAGCGATAAAACCGGCAATGACTTTGGTACACATCATGATCAGGAAAGTTCCGATCATATACATGGTCATTTCTTTAAACTTGATTCCCAGATCGGTCTCTAAATAGGCCGGTAGCCAGTTGCTGACTCCATAATAGCCAAACTGTAAAAATGCGGTACTGAAGGACCAGAGGATAAACATGCGACGGCTAAGTGCATCTTCAAAAATCATTTTGAAAGTGTTCTTGGGCTTTTCCTGCACAATGCCACTGGCTTTTGCATCCAGGCGTGCTTTACGCGCATCTAACCAGGCTTTCGGTTCAGGCACCAAGAAGTACATCGCGAAGGCCAGTACAATTGGAATAATGGCAATATAATAGAGGTATCGCCAGCCAAATTCAGGCAATAGCCATCCAGCCAGAACAGTTGCGACCACCGAGCCTAAAGTCCAGCCAGTCATAAGCGTTGCCAATACTGTAGAGCGATATTTGGTGGGTACATACTCTGCCATGAGTGTGTTACAGGCAATATATAGAGCACCTAGTCCAATCGCAGACGTAAAGCGCAGCCATTTGAACTGATCATAACTTTCTACGAATCCTAACCAGAAGGTTAATGAAGAAAATAATGCAATGGCAATGACGATCACACGAACCCGGCCAAAACGGTCACAAGCCCAGCCACCAAAAAAACCGCCGATAGCCATCCCTGCAAGCGTCCAGCTTCCCAAGGCACCGGCCTGCATATTACTTAATGAAAATTCTTGTTTCAGACTGGTCAGACTGTAGGCTAATAATGCAATGTCAGCACCATCAACCAGTAATGCCAAAAATGAGAAAATAAAGGCCAGAATCCAGACTCTTTGCTTGGGTTCGTTTCCACCTTCCACTGGGTGTTGTTGTGAACTGATCGTATCCATAATGCTCTTTCTACTTTTCGGCACTCCTGTGCCTTTTAAAAATCAATATTTCACTTAATTATTTAATTGAAATATATAATATTTATTGATCATTATCACGCTTTAACAAAGTGATATAAAAATGCTTTTCAAGTTTTTTAAAAGTTGAATACGGTGAAATCACATAGCAATACATTGAAAGATATGATTAAGCACAATTCTTAAACCCGTAAAACAATCTAGCCAGCAATGCTGGCTAGAGGGAGATCTCAGGTTTAGTTGCAAAAGGCTGCAATTCCGGTTTGTGCACGACCTAAAATCAAGGCATGTACATCGTGGGTACCTTCATAGGTATTTACCACTTCCAGATTAACCAGATGACGGGCTACACCGAATTCATCGCTAATGCCATTTCCACCCATCATGTCACGGGCCAAACGGGCAATATCCAGTGCCTTGCCGCAGTTATTCCGCTTAATTAAAGACGTACCTTCAACTGATGCAATGCCTTCATCCTTCATGCGGCCAAAACGTAAAGCCACCTGTAAGCCAAGAGCAATTTCAGTTTGCATGTCTGCCAGTTTTTTCTGGATCAGCTGATTCGCAGCGAGTGGTCGGCCAAACTGTTTACGATCCATGGTGTATTGATGTGCGGTATGCCAGCAGAATTCTGCAGCTCCCATCGCACCCCATGCAATCCCGTAACGCGCACTGTTCAAGCAGGTAAAAGGCCCTTTTAAACCACGAACTTCCGGAAATGCATTTTCTTCTGGAACAAAGACGTTATCCATCACAATTTCACCGGTGATTGAGGCACGTAGACCCACCTTGCCGTGAATCGCTGGAGCAGAAAGCCCTTCCCAGCCTTTTTCTAGAATAAAGCCGCGAATGTCACCGACATTACCTTCAGCAGAAACTTCTTTGGCCCAAACTACAAATACATCGGCAATCGGACTATTGGTAATCCACATTTTTGCGCCTGTTAAAAGATAACCGCCCTCAACTTTTTTGGCACGTGTAATCATGCTGCCCGGATCGGAACCATGATCCGGTTCAGTCAAGCCGAAGCAGCCAATATATTCCCCGGTTGCTAATTTTGGTAAATACTTCTGCTTTTGCTCTTCAGAACCAAATTCATTAATGGGTACCATCACCAGAGAGCTTTGTACGCTGGCCATTGAACGGTAACCTGAATCGACACGTTCAACTTCACGGGCAATGAGACCATAACTGACATAATTTAAACCTGCACCGCCGTACTGTTCCGGAATGGTTGGGCCAAGCAAGCCGAGTTCACCCATTTCACGGAAAATAGCCGGATCGGTTTTTTCATGACGGAACTGTTCCAGTACACGCGGCATCAGTTTGTCTTGACAGTACGCTGCCGCTGCATCGCGAATCATGCGCTCTTCTGATGTCAGTTGCTGTTCGATTAAAAACGGGTCTTGCCAATCAAATCTAATTTTTGTCGTCATTTTAATATTTCCTTATTTTAAAATTATGAGACTAGGCAGTTGCTTGTTTAATCATTTCACGCGCAATAATAATTTGCTGGATTTGTGTGGTTCCTTCATATAAACGGAACAGACGCACATCACGGTAGAAACGTTCAATTGAATATTCACTGATATAACCCGCTCCGCCATGAATCTGCAAACAGCGATCAGCTATTCGGCCACACATTTCGGTTGCAAACATTTTGGCACAAGAGGCTTCAATCGTAACATTTTGACCCGCATCACGCAGACGCGCAGCATCCAGCACCATACATTTGGCTGCATAAATTTCGGCCTTAGAGTCTGCCAACATCCCCTGGATCAGCTGGAAATTCGCAATGGGCTGACCAAACTGTTTGCGTTCCACTGCATAGTTAAGTGCGTCTTCCAGCATACGCTCTGCCATGCCAACGCTATAACCGGCAATGTGCAGACGGCCCTTATCCAGTACACGCATTGCTGTTTTAAAGCCGATCCCTTCTACACCACCAATCAGTTGATCTTTATGCACTTTACAGTTATCAAAAATTACATCACAGGTATAGGAACCATGTTGGCCCATTTTCTTGTCAATTTTACCCAGGCTTAAACCAGGTGTGCCTGCTTCAACTAGAAATGCTGAAATAGCACCAGCACCTTTAATCTCTTGATTGGTACGTGCCATCACGGTAAATGTCGTAGCTCGTGGGGCATTGGTGATGAAGCGTTTAGTTCCGTTTAAAATATAATAATCGCCGTCTTTGACTGCACTGGTTTTTAAAGCAGCAGCGTCTGATCCTGAATCAGGTTCGGTCAAACAGAATGAACCAATAATTTCGCCGGTTGCATAACGCGGTAAATATTTCTGTTTTTGTTCTTCTGTACCGTCGATAATGATGCCACTTGAGCCAATGCCGTTGTTAGTACCAATTAAAGAGCGGAAGGCAGCCGATGTCTGGCCCAACTCCATCGCGACCAGAATTTCTTCTTCCATGGTAATGCCTAAACCGCCATATTCTTCTGGAATCGTCAGGCCAAACAAACCCAACTCTTTCATCTGTTCCACAATATGTTCGGGAATGGCATTGTTCTCTTCTACTTCATGCTCGAGAGGCACCAGTTCATTTTTTACAAAATTTCGAATCGTCGACAGAAGCTGGTCTAACATTTCTGGATCACGAATCATATAAATCTCCATGGATATAATTTAGGTAAATTCCTTTACCATTATTTTTGTTTCGCAATACGAAATAAATAATCATATAAAATCATTTTTAGCAAGAAAAATTACCAAAATTTTTATTTTTATCTTGAAAATGAAATTTTTCTGGCATTTGAGTTCAGTTGTGTTTAAGATTTAATTTCACAATGCGAAATATTTCCAGTGAAGAATCGTTGTTTCTATCAACTTTGTTGAAGATAAGGCTGCATCTTTCTTCTTGAGGTAATGCTTCTTAATTATTGCTATTGTGGGGGAAAATCGAAATTTTGAATGACTTTCATTAACCTGAAAACCAGATGATTGTATGTTGTCTTGAAGCTTGGATAACCACATTCTTTCCGTTCACAAATAATTTAGGTACTTTTTTCTACATTTTATCTTTTGTATAAGTGTTTTATTTTGTATCGTGAAATTATATTGTTATCATATTTACTAATTTAACCTTAATTGCCTTGAACATGACAAAAAATAAAACTGGTGAAATTCCCAATTTTGATGAAATCCGTTTAGACCCGATTTCACATATTCATAGAGAAAACAATCCTCAATTTATTGCGTCTATTGCGCGTGGATTGGAAATCTTGCGCTGCTTTTCTTCAACTAATCAATTACTTGGAAATCAGGAAATTGCACAATTAACCAACTTGCCTAAGCCGACTGTAGCGCGTATTACCAGTACCCTGGTTTCTTTAGGTTATTTAAAACAATTGCCTAATACCACAAAATATTTACTAGATGTGGGTGTATTGGCTTTGGGCTATGCAGCTCTGAGTAATATTTCTGCGCGGACTCAGGCTTATCCATTTATGGAAGAAATGTCGCGTTATTCTCAAGCTCCTGTGGCAATGGCTACACGTGACCGTTTGAGCATGATTTATCTGGAAGTGGTACATACAGAATCGACGCTGACCATGCGCCGCCCTGTCGGTTCTACCTTACCGATTCATAGCAGTGCCATGGGACGTGCCTGTCTGGCAGCAATGGATGTAAAAGAACGCAAATATTTATTTGATGCGATCAAAAAAAGAAATGAAGACCAGTGGCCAACCATTAAGCGTAATCTGGAACGTGCAATCCGTGATTATCAGGATTATGGCTACTGTCTGTCTTTAGGTGACTGGGCTAAGGATGTGAATTCCGTGGCAGTTCCACTGGTTCACCCTAAACACGGAATACTAACGTTTAACTGTGGGGCTCCAAGTTATCTGTTAAATCAGGAAAAACTGGAAAATGAAATTGGACCGCGTCTGATTCATATGGTGAACAATATTGCAATGAATCTCAACAACATATAAAAAATTAATCATCAGAGCGACATTCAGTCGCTCTTTTTATGAATACCCAGTCTATACATCTTCTTCTTACTTTACCCAGAATTTGCCGCAAACCTTTTTAATGCTGTGAAATAGATAAGATTTAAAAAAAAGATAAAGTCCTATTTCAAATAAAAAGATCAAGAATAAGCTTCATAACCGATTTAGATAATGCTATATATATCGCTATACGAAATTGGATTTTATATTATGGAAGATATAACAAGAGAATCGATGGAGTTTGACGTCGTCATCGTAGGCGCAGGCCCTGCGGGTCTTTCTGCTGCGATCAAAATCCGTCAACTTGCAATTGAAAACAACTTAAACGATCTGTCCGTTTGTGTCGTAGAAAAAGGCTCCGAAGTCGGTGCACATATTCTGTCTGGTGCTGTGCTTGAACCACGTGCCATGAACGAATTGTTCCCGGACTGGAAAGAACAGGGTGCCCCGCTGAATGTCCCGGTGACTGAAGATAAAACCTTCTTCCTGCTGTCAGATGAAAAATCACAGGAAGCACCCCACTGGATGGTGCCTAAAACCATGCATAATGATGGCAACTATGTCATCTCGCTCGGCAACGTGGTGCGCTGGTTAGGCCAGAAAGCCGAAGAACTGGAAGTATCAATCTTCCCGGGCTTTGCAGCTTCTGAAATTCTTTATCATGAAGATGGCACGGTAAAAGGCATCCAGACCGGTGATATGGGTATTGGTAAAGATGGTGAACCGACACATAACTTTACTCCGGGTTATGAACTGCACGCTAAATACACGTTATTTGCTGAAGGTTGCCGTGGTCATTTAGGCAAGCGCCTGATCCAGAAGTTCAACCTGGACAAGGACGCCGATCCGCAGCATTACGGCATCGGGATTAAAGAGCTGTGGGAAATTGATCCAGCCAAGCACAAACCGGGTCTGGTGATGCATGGTGCCGGCTGGCCACTCAATGAAACCGGTTCTTCAGGTGGCTGGTGGCTATACCACGCCGAGAACAACCAGGTGACCCTGGGCATGATCGTGGATCTTTCTTATGAAAACCCGCATATGTATCCGTTCATGGAAATGCAACGCTGGAAAACCCATCCGCTGATCAAGCAGTATCTCGAAGGTGGCAAGCGCATTTCTTATGGTGCCCGTGCCGTGACCAAAGGTGGTTTTAACTCGCTGCCGAAATTTACTTTCCCGGGCGGTTCTTTAATTGGGGATGATGCCGGCTTCCTGAACTTCGCCAAGATCAAGGGTTCTCATACAGCAATGAAATCCGGCATGCTCTGCGGTGAAGCGGTATTTGAAGCCATTGCTGCGGGTGTAGAAAAAGGCGGTGATCTGGCGGTTGCACGTGTTGTAGAGGGTGAAGATTTCTTTGTTAAGGAACTGACTGCTTATACCGACAAGTTCAACCATAGCTGGCTGAAAGAAGAGCTGTACAGCTCGCGTAACTTCGGTCCTGCCATGCACAAGTTCGGTCAATGGATGGGAGGTGCATTCAACTTCATCGACCAGAACGTGTTTAAAGTGCCGTTCACCCTGCATGATCTGCTGCCTGACTTCAAGGCATTAAAAACTGTCGATGCAGTGAACTTCAAGCCGACCTATCCAAAACCGGATGGCAAGCTGACGTTTGACCGCCTGTCTTCGGTATTTGTATCGAACACGGTCCATGAAGAAAACCAGCCTTCGCATTTGAAACTGACTGACCCGTCCATTCCGGTTGAAGTGAACCTGCCGAAATGGGATGAGCCTGCACAGCGTTACTGCCCGGCGGGGGTGTATGAAATCATGGAAAATAATGACGGTTCCAAGCGTTTCCAGATCAATGCAGCCAACTGTGTGCACTGCAAGACCTGTGACATCAAGGATCCTTCCCAGAACATCACCTGGGTGACACCGGAAGGTGGTGGTGGTCCGAATTACCCGAATATGTAAGGTAATTCTTGTGAATGTGAGAAATAAATTTATTTCTCACATTCATATACCCAATCTTGAAGCAGTTAGTATTAACACTTCACTTTAATTTTTTAGGTAATTCCAGTTCCCTCGGGAGCTGGAATTAATAAGTTAGAATAGAAATAATAGAAAAGATTGCATATAGGATCAGAGATAAAAATGGCCTACTCGAAACCGAGTAAGCCATTTTTAAGATTTAAAACAAATGACGAAAAATTTTAGTCATTCATCTATGGATTATTGCTGAGCCACAAACTTGGCACGCGCTGCATGCAATTTCTTATAGCTGTCAATTAAACGTAGATGACGATCCAGCCCTTCAAGCTGCATGTTGGTTTCGGTCAAACCATAGAAACGAACTGTTCCTTCGATTGAATCTAGAACGGCATCCATACGGGCATCACCAAACATACGACGGAAGTTGTGTTCATAATCTTCCAGTTCCATTTCATCATCCAGAATGACTTCCAGAACGACATTCATGCACTGGTAGAACAGGCCACGTTCAACGGTATTGGTATTGAACTGCAAGAACTGCTCAACCAGATCTTTGGCTTCTTCAAATTGCTGCAAAGCCACATAAATCAGCAGTTTCAGTTCCAGAATCGTCAGTTGGCCCCATTCAGTATTTTCATCGAACTCGATACCGATCAAGGTTTTGATCTCGGTATAGTCATCCTCATCTGCTTCTTCCAGACGCTCAACCAGTGCTTCCAGTTGTTCATCATCCAGACGGTGCAGATTCAGGATATCTTCACGATATAACAAAGCCTTGTTGGTATTGTCCCAAACCAGATCTTCTACCAGATAAATTTCTGAATAGCCCGGTACCAGAATACGGCAAGCTGTTGCACCTAGATGCTGATACACCGCCATATAAACTTCATGGCCCATGTCTTCCAGAATCGTGAATAATTCCTGAGCTTCATCCGCATTCGAATTTTGACCGTTATTAGTGAAATCCCACTCGACAAAATCATAATCTGATTTCGCGCTGAAGAAACGCCAAGACACTACACCGCTTGAGTCGATGAAATGCTCAACAAAGTTATTCGGTTCAGTTACTGCATTGCTGCTAAAGGTTGGTTTTGGCAGATCATTCAGGCCTTCAAAACTACGGCCTTGCAATAACTCGGTCAGACTGCGTTCTAATGCCACTTCAAAGTTAGGATGGGCACCGAATGAGGCAAATACACCGCCGGTACGCGGGTTCATCAAGGTGACACACATGACCGGGAACTGGCCGCCTAATGAGGCATCTTTGACCAGAACCGGGAAGCCCTGTTCTTCCAGACCTTTAATACCTTCAATAATTTTCGGATATTTTGCCAGAACATGTTCAGGCACATCCGGAAGTGCGAGTTCACCTTCCAGAATTTCACGTTTTACCGCACGTTCGAAAATTTCAGAAAGACATTGTACTTGCGCTTCAGCCAAGGTATTGCCGGCACTCATCCCGTTACTTAAGTAAAGGTTTTCGATCAGATTGGACGGGAAATAAACGGTTTCACCATCAGACTGACGTACAAATGGCAATGAACAGATGCCACGAGCCTTATTGCCCGAGTTGGTATCATAAAGATGGGTACCCAATAACTCATCTTCTGGATCATAAATTTCACGGGTATGTTCATCCAAAACTTCTGCAGGTAGTTCGCCATTCGGACCTGGCTGGAACCACTTTTCATCTGGATAATGCACAAATTCTGCATTGGCAATATCTTCACCCCAGAACTGGTCGTTATAGAAGAAGTTACAGTTCAGACGCTCAATAAATTCACCCAAAGCAGATGCCAGCGCACTTTCTTTGGTCGAGCCCTTACCGTTGGTAAAGCACATTGGCGACTGCGCATCACGAATATGCAATGACCAGACATTCGGCACGATATTACGCCAAGACGCAATTTCAATCTTCATGCCGAGGCCTGCCAGAATGGCAGACATATTGGCAATGGTTTCTTCCAGCGGAAGGTCTTTACCCGGAATGAAAGTCGTATGATCAGAAGCCAGACTTGGCATTAACAAGGCCTGAGCATCTGCATCGATACTCTCTACTTCTTCAATAACAAATTCAGGACCGGTTTGAATTACTTTCTTGACGGTACAACGGTCTATCGAACGTAAAATTCCTTGGCGGTCTTTTTCAGAAATATCAACCGGCAGTTCCACCTGAATTTTAAAAATCTGTTTATAGCGGTTTTCAGGATCAACAATATTGTTTTGCGAAAGGCGGATATTATCGGTTGGAATGTCACGTGCTGCGCAATAGACTTTGACAAAATAAGCCGCACAAAGTGCCGACGACGCCAGAAAATAATCGAATGGGCCGGGTGCCGAACCATCGCCTTTATAGCGGATCGGCTGATCGGCAATCACCGTGAAGTCATCGAACTTGGCTTCCTGGCGTAGATTATCGAGATAATTGACCTTAATTTCCATGTGGATACCTAAATATTCTTATGTGCCGTCACGGACAGATAAGATGCTGAATCTGAATACAAGCCGGTTCACGGAGGAGAACTTGAATGAAAAATAGAAAATGGTCAGGTTATACCATTTGACTAAGTGTCTGGATAACGCTGCCGAGAATGGGCGCTATTATAGAATTATTTTATGAAATTGATAATGTTTGTCTGAAATTCTGGCAGATTAAACCAGACCCTCAGTCTTTCCCGAGCTACCGGAGCATGAATCTACTTCAAGTCATGGCTTATACTATTAATCAAAATTGCAGATAAGGCAGATTTTCACCCGCCTAATCTGAATGATTTCATAATTTTAAAAATCATAACTCAGCGCAAATACTGCAAGATTACGCTGCTTGTCATCATAGCGGTCATAACCGCCA
Source organism: Acinetobacter sp. 226 (assembly GCF_048147925.1). NCBI lineage: Bacteria > Pseudomonadati > Pseudomonadota > Gammaproteobacteria > Moraxellales > Moraxellaceae > Acinetobacter > Acinetobacter sp. 226. The sequence goes on from NZ_JAYWYX010000001.1 coordinate 61,808, forward strand.
AAGATATATTCACCTGACACACTCAACTGCGGTAAAAGCGCATAACTGAGTCCGGCAGAAGCATAACGAAAGGCAAACTGCTTTTCGGTATCGCCCAGTTCACCGCCCTCATATTTGCCTTCATCGTTAAAATAGCTTCCTGCTGCCGTAACACTGGCATTCAGGCGATCATTCAATTGATGGCTCAGGTTAAGTGTATAAAAGGTATCGCCCTGATTGGCATAAGCCACATCATACAGATAGGTCGATATGCTGGCCCCGATACTGGTCTGATCATTCAACGCACGACTGACATTTAAACCCAGCTCATTTCCGGTAGTATGCTTGCCGCCCGGATAATAATAGGTTGCGTTCCATAGATCCCAATCATAATTTTTGCTGCTATGGGTATAACCCAGCAGAAAGTCATGCTCGAATTTGTCTGAGCGATGTCCCGGACGCCCCTGCACTTCTGCATAAGAGTATCCAAGCGTAGATCCCCAATATCCGACATAAAAATTGCCATAAGCCAGATTCAATGCAGCCTGTACAGCAACGTCATCATTTTCAGGTGCATTGGTCAAACCGCGGGAGATATATTTGGATACCACACTCAAGTTTCCGCTTGCTTCTATTTGTTTTACTTCTGCATCATCGGCATAACAGTAAAGACTTGAAACAGCAGCACAGCCAAACAGCACTGTTTGATTGAATATTTTCATAAAATATAAATTGTATTAAGCAAAGCCGGAGATAAAACGAAAGCAGTCGAGGTTTTATCTCCGTTTTTGGGAAAAAATTGAAATTCGTTTTACTCCTGCTTTGCCAGATGACAGGAATAAAACCATGATTTAAGCGCGAGGCGCCTTGTAAAAAGGTGCCGATGAAGGCGCAAGAGCAGGTTTGCCACGAATATGGTCTGCCAGTTTTTCAGCGATCATAATCGTAGTTGCATTGAGGTTGCCGGTAATGATCAAAGGCATTATCGAGGCATCAATCACACGCAACCCCTGCATTTCATGTACGCGTCCATAACCATCGACAACCGCCATGTCATCCTCACCCATTTTACAGCTACACGATGGATGATACGCGGTTTCTGCATGATTACGAACAAATTCATCAATTTCAGCATCTGTTTGTAGATGTTTTCCTGGACTGATTTCTTCACCACGATAGGGATCTAATGCCGGCTGATGCATGATTTCCCGGGTAATACGGATGGCATCGCGGAATTCACGCCAGTCCTGCTCAGTACTCATATAGTTGAACAGAATACTTGGATGCTCAAACGGGTCTTTGGATTTCAGACGGACACGGCCACGTGACGGTGAACGCATAGAGCCCACATGAGCCTGGAAGCCATGTTCATGAATGGCATTGGTGCCATTATAATTAATCGCCACAGGCAGGAAATGATACTGGATATTAGGCCATTCAAATTCGTCTGAAGAGCGGATAAAACCACCGGCTTCAAACTGGTTGCTGGCCCCAATACCTTTTCCTAAAAATAACCATTCAGCGCCAATCATTGGCTGGTTATACCACTTGAGTGCCGGATATAAGCTGACAGGTTTTTTGCACTTATATTGCAGGTACATTTCCAGATGGTCCTGCAGGTTTTCACCCACGCCTGGCAAATCCTGAACCACAGGAATATCCAGACTTTTTAACAGTTCAGCCGGACCCACACCGGAGCGTTGCAGGATTTGCGGCGAGGCAATTGCACCTGCACATAGCAATACTTCACGATCTGCAAAGACCTGAATCGGCTGTAAGGTATTTTGTCCTTCAAAATATTCCACACCAATCGCCTGATTACGATTAAACAGAATCCGGTTGGTCATGGCGTGGGTAATAATTATGAGATTATCCCGGCCTTTGGCCATATCGAGATAACCGCGTGCTGTACTGGAACGACGGCCTTGCGGCGTTACGGTACGGTCCATCGGCCCGAAACCTTCCTGCTGATAGCCATTCAGGTCATCAGTACGTGAATAGCCGGCCTGTACACCTGCCTCGACCATGGCATGGAACAGTTCATTATTGCCATTTTTCGGTGTTGCGACCGAAACCGGTCCAGAATCACCATGATAATCATTGCCGCCAATATCGCGCGTTTCAGCTTTTTTATAATACGGCAGACATTCGGCATAGCTCCAGTGTTCTAGCCCCTTAAGGCTGGCCCACTGTTCAAGATCCATAGCATTACCACGAATGTAACACATGCCGTTAATTAACGAAGAACCGCCCAGACCTTTTCCGCGCCCGCACTCCATACGACGATTATTCATATGAGGTTCGGGGTCGGTCAGATAGGCCCAGTTATAGCGTCGTCCATGTAGGGGATAAGCCAACGCAGCTGGCATTTGTGTTCTGAAATCTAGACGGTAATCCGGTCCACCCGCTTCTAGCAGCAGGACTTTCACATCCGGATCTTCAGTTAAACGCACTGCGAGCACATTTCCTGCCGAACCTGCACCAATAATTATATAATCGTAATTCATCCAATCCTCCCTTATGCGCTAAATACAGACTGGAAAGGACTTAGTTCGACCTGAACTGACTTGGTCTGGGTATATTGCTGTAGCGTGACAATACCGTTTTCGCGACCGACACCTGAATGTTTATAGCCACCAACTGGCATTTCTGCCGGTGATTCGCCCCAGGTATTAATCCAGCAAATACCGGCTTCGATTTGATGAATAATACGATGCGCACGTGCCAGATTCGGCGTCACGACACCAGCTGCCAGACCATACTCGGTGTCATTGGCTCGACGAATCGCCTCTTCTTCTGAGTCATAACTCAGAATACTCATGACTGGACCAAAGATTTCTTCACGAACAATCGTCATGTCGTCACGACAATCGGTAAATACCGTTGGTAGCACATAAGCGCCTTGCGCAAACTGCTCATCTTCAGCACGGCCACCACCACACAATAAGCGTGCACCTTCGATCTTGCCCTTTTCAATATAGCTCAATACTTTTTCCATATGAGAGAAGCTGGACACTGGACCAAAATTGGTCTCAGGATCAAGTGGATCCCCCATACGGATATAAGGAATACGCTGCAAAATCTTTTCTTCGAATTCGGCTTTCAAGGCTAAAGGTACAAATATGCGGGTACCATTGGTACAGACCTGACCGGAACTGTAGAAGTTGGCCATCATGGCAATATCTGCCGCCAGATCCAGATCGGCATCTTCACAGATAATCAGCGGGGATTTTCCGCCCAGCTCCATAGTCACTTCTTTCAGGCTGGAATTCGCAGCTTGGGCCATGACTTTTTTGCCGGTTGCGACACCACCGGTAAATGAAACTTTGGCTATGTCCGGATGTGAAGTCAGATAGCCACCAATTTCACCACTACCGGTCACCACATTAAATACGCCATGCGGCACACCTGCTTTAGTATAAATTTCTGCCAGTTTTAATGCAGTTAAAGGCGTTACTTCACTGGCTTTAAAGATCATGGCATTGCCTGCTGCCAGTGCAGGTGCCGATTTCCATAAGGCGATTTGAATCGGGTAATTCCATGCACCAATCCCGGCAACCACACCTAAAGGTTCACGGCGGGTATAGACAAACGAACTGCTTCTGAGCGGGATTTGCTGGCCTTCTAATGCTGGTAAAATACCTGCATAGTATTCGAGTACATCTGCACCTGTCGCAATATCGACGGTGGATGTTTCACTGAAAGCTTTACCACTGTCGAGGCTTTCTAAACGCGCCAGCTCGTCATTACGTTCACGGAGGATGGCAACCGCCTTGTTCAAAATACGGGAACGTTGAATCGCCGTCATTTCTGCCCAGACCTTTTGTCCTTTCTGTGCCGATTCAACAGCGCGATCGATATCTTTTCGCGTACACACTTGCACGTCTGCCAGAACTTCGCCTGTTGCAGGATTAATCGTTTGAAACGTGCTATTGGACGTTGCATCGACATACTGTCCATGAATATAAGGACGTTGCAGTTTGAATGTTGTCAATGGATTTCCTCGCAGGTGGGTTATTTGAGTTGTTGCCGGATATATTCACTACACAGTTCAATCGGCAGTTCTGGATCAATTTCGCCACTTACCAAAGCACCTCTTAGCCAGAATCCGTCAATCAATGCTGCCAGACCTTGAGCGGCTTTCTCTGCCTGGTCTTTACTCAACTTTTTCATGAATTCATATTTGAGATTGGAATGTAAACGGTAATGATTGATCTGCTGTAAACGGTGTAATTCAGGTTGGTGCAAACTGCTAGCCCAGAATGCCAACCAGACTTTCATGGCTGCCTTGTCTGTTTGTGGAGCAGCAAAATTACCACGTACGATCGCCAGTAAGCGTTGTTCCGGTATGTCATCAACCTGCATCTTTATCTGTGCAACAGATGTACCTAATTGCTGCAACAAGTAACGCATCGTGGCTTCAATCAAGCCATTTTTACCTTGAAAATAATGACTTATGATACCGGTTGAGACACCTGCCCTTTGAGCAATCTGACTGATTGAAGCTTCTGCAAAACCCAGCTCATTGACTGCAGCTAAGGTGGCGTCGATAAGTTGCTGACGGCGGATCGGTTGCATACCAACTTTGGGCATAGGTCTAACCTGAATAACGGATATAACAATAGAAAGTTACTTTGCTAGATAAATAGCAGAATGATGTAACAATTAATAAACGCTTTTTTAATTGAACGTTCAATTAATAAAAATTATAGTGCCAGCTCACCCTTGATGTACAGCGCAGTTTGTTTTGGATTTGCAAAAGTTTGTAATTCACGAAAACAGGGAAGCTTTATGGCATGTTTTTACTTTTAAATCACACTGCACTGTAAATCATCCGGCAACAAAACGATGGTCATGGATTTATGCAAAAGAAAAATGAAGAGATGCAAGATGGTCTGAATAAAGTAGTATTTTATTTTTCGGCGACACTTATTCTGCTGTTTTCTATCATTACCATTTTATTTAATGAACAAGCCAATCAAGTCATTATTAATATTTTAAACTGGGTCAGTCGTACCTTTAGCTGGTATTACCTGCTGGCGGCAACGCTGTATCTGGTTTTTATCGTTTTTATCGCCTGTTCCCGTTATGGCGAGATTAAATTAGGTCCCAAACATTCCAAGCCAGAATTTAGCCTGCTGAGTTGGTCGGCGATGCTATTTTCTGCCGGGATCGGGATTGACCTGATGTTCTTCTCGGTGGCGGAACCGCTTTCCCACTATATGAATCCGCCTGTAGGCGAAGGCGAAACTTTTGAAGCTGCGCGCCAGTCCATGGTGTGGACCCTGTTTCACTACGGTTTAACCGGCTGGAGTATGTACGCGCTGATTGGGGTCGCTCTAGGTTATTTCAGTTATCGCTATAATTTACCGCTCACCATCCGATCAGCACTCTATCCTATTTTTGGAAAAAGAATTAATGGTCCAATTGGCCATACGGTTGATACGGCTGCGGTACTCGGCACGATTTTCGGGATTGCCACCACCTGCGGGATTGGCGTTGTGCAATTAAATTACGGCCTGCATGTGCTGTTTGGTTTACCGGAAAATATCTGGATTCAAACTGCACTCATCGCCGTTGCTGTGATTATTACTATTATTTCAGTGACTGCCGGTGTCAATAAAGGCATCCGGATCCTGTCTGAAATTAATATCTATGTGTCAATTGGGCTGCTGCTATTCATTCTGTTTGTAGGCAATACCGAGTTTTTATTAGCCGCCTTGATTCAAAATTTTGGTGACTATATCAGTCAGTTCCCGAAGCTTTCTTTAACGAGTTTTCCTTTTGAACAACCGAAAGAGTGGATGAATAGCTGGACCCTGTTCTTCTGGGCATGGTGGATCGCCTGGTCGCCTTTTGTTGGTCTGTTCCTGGCCCGTATTTCCCGTGGTCGTACCATTCGCGAATTTGTCACCGGGACTTTGGTTATTCCTCTGTTATTTACCCTGACCTGGTTGTCTATTTTCGGTAACAGTGCTTTATACAGCGTGATTTTTGATGGTAATACTCAACTTGCTACGACAGTTTTAGAAAATCCGGCACATGGTTTTTATGATTTGCTGGCGCAGTATCCAGGCTTTACCTTTACTGCAGGTGTCGCCACTATTACCGGCTTGCTGTTCTATGTGACCTCAGCGGATTCAGGGGCACTGGTATTGGGAAATTTCACGACCAAATTCACTAATATTGAGCATGATTCACCACGCTGGCTCAGTGTGTTCTGGGCCATTGCCATCGGTTTGCTGACTTTGGCAATGCTCATGGCGAATGGCGTTACAGCATTACAGAACACCACGATTATTATGGGTCTGCCTTTTAGTTTCGTCATTTTCTTTGTGATGGCGGGACTCTATAAGTCCTTGCGTCTGGAGGATTTTCGTCAGGCCAGTACCAGCCTGAATGCGGCACCTGTGGTCGGTAATGTGGATATCTTGAACTGGAAGAAGCGTCTGAGCCGGGTCATGCTGCATCCAAGCCTGTCCCAGACCCGGACCATGCTGGACAATGTCTGCAAGCCGGCCATTGAGGCCGTTGCAACCGAGTTAATTGACAAAGGTATTCAAGTTAATATTCAGGAAAAATCGCTTGAAGAAGAACCTGAACTGTATCACTTGGATCTAACCATTCAGCTCGATGAAGAAGAAAACTTTGTCTACGAAATATGGCCGGTACGCTATGACACGCCAAATTTCAGTTCACGTGGTAAACGAACCAAACGTTATTATTATCGTCTGGAAAGTTATCTGTTTGAAGGCTCTCAGGGCAACGATCTGGTCGGTTATAGCAAGGAACAGGTGATCAATGACATCCTGGATAAATATGAACGCCATATGATGTATCTGCATATTAACCGGATCAGCCCAGGTAAACGTCCGCTGTTCCCGGATCGTGAAATCTAGGATTACTCAACTACGGAAGGACGCAATGATGTCAGAAAGTTTGAATGCTTTTGCCCTGTTTTTCTCCCTGCTCAATCCTTTTCTGATGAGTATCTACATGCTCGGAATTATCCGTAATTCCGACGCAAAAGTATTCAACATGGCATTGATTCAGGGCAGCCTGATCAGCTTTATTGTGTTCATCATTTTTGCAAAAACCGGTGAAGCCTTCTTTAATGAAGTCTTGCATGTACGGTTTGAGTCCTTCCAGATTTTTGGCGGTATTATCTTTCTGGTGATTGGCTATCGTTATGTCTTTGAAGGTGCTGATACGATTGGCGTGATGCGTGGAGCGCCTAGTCATCTGGCGGGCACGATTGCCATGCCGTTTATGATCGGTCCGGGCACCATTTCGGCATCTGTGATCACCGGTATACAACTCAGTTTAATGCAAACCATTCTGGTGATTTTCTCAACCCTATTTCTGACCTGTAGCTTGCTAATCCTGATGAAATACCTGCATGATCATTTACAGCACAAGTATTCAAACTATATTGACCTGTATGTCGATATCGTCGGTCGTGTTGCAGCGCTTTTAATCGGTACTATTGCCATCGATATGATCGTGACAGGTATTACAGGAATATTAGAAACCTGATAAATCCGTTCTATCAAAAATTAAAATTTAAATGACACACCGGCATAAGTAGAAAAACCTTCACCCGGTGAAGATCGGGCAAGATCTGCACCCCGATCGTCATAACCTGGAATCACGACTGCTGCATATTTTTTATCGGTAATATTTTTAAAGTTAATCCAGGTTTTCCAGAACTGATGTTCTGGTGCATAACCCAAGTCAACACCCCAGATCTGATAGTCATCACTGAATCGGCTATTGGCATAATCATGTGCCATTTTGGACGCATATTCTGTATTCAGGCCAATATACAGGCCGTTGTATAATGTATAACTGAGCTGTGCCTGATATAGATGTTTGGGTATCCCCGGCAACTGGTTTTTACCAAATAATGGATCATTTTTATAATGAAAATCGCTAAGGGTATAAGCCTGTTGCAGACGCAGCTCGCCAAATCGGGATTCATGTAATGGCGTATCCAGACTTAGCTCCACCCCTTGATGAATGGTCGGCGTGGCATTGGATTCAACAGCAATTGGCTCTGAAGGTCGTTCTGCTCCATCTTCATAGGTTTTGATCAGTTCTGAAGTTAGCAGTTCATTTTTCACTTTGGAATAGTAATAGCTCAGTGCCCAATCGCCAAAGACTGATTGTCCTCGGCCACCCAGTTCCAAGCTATTGGCGGTTTGTGTATCCAAGTAAATGGGAGCACGCACCCGGCCAGAAGCAATGCCACTGTCAAAATAATAAGGCGAAGACCATACCATAGACCAAGGATGCGTCGGTTCAATGCTGCGGCTTAAATTGGCAAACCATTGTACATCGTCATTCGCTTGATAAGTCAATCCAAGTCGTGGTGCAAAATTCCATTCATAACGGCTGACTTCTGGGCTGGCTACAGGATAAGTCACTTCACTTTCCCGATGGGTATAGGCTGCTGCGAATCCCAGATCCAGTTTAAACTGATCATTTAATGCAGTTTCCTGATCAAATTGCAGCACGTTGTCTGAACCCCGATAGGTATAACGGCGAGTAACCGTATCTGCCGGATATAATGTTCCATCAATGGACATATCACGTCGGATAGTTTCCGTTACCCCACTGTTTGGGCGATGGGTGGTACTGCGTAAAGCGATACGTCCCTGATGCTCCAGACCTAGAAACTGGTAAGGCTTTTCATACTGGAAACGTGTACTAATGTCTTCATAATCGACATTCGTGCGATAACTGCTTTCACGCAAATCCAGAGGATAATGGTGATAGGCCAGACTACCGGTCAGTTTGGCATCATCCTGTAAATTCCAGGTTGTGGTATTGGCCAGCCAGGTACTGCCCGGCTGAATTCGTTTGGCATCCACTGCCAAATTAAAACTATTTGCTGTTCTAGGATTATGCTTAAGCTGTTCCTGAGTAATCCGTCCCGGAGTTAAATGCTGGCTTTCACGGTAACGGGCATAAAAACGAGTTTCGATATCCGGACTAACTTGATAGCCCAGATTAAAAGCCAGACCTTTGCCATCGCCTTTGGCATGAGCCTGAATTCCGTCAAACTGGTTAGCTATTACCACCAGATAATAATCTGATTTATCCAGTTTTCGGCCGGTACTGAACTGATATTTCTGATAACCATGGCTACCCATTTCATATTTGAGTTCAGAACCATTCTGCTCTGCCCCAGTTTTACTTTTATAGTTAATTGTTCCGCCTAAAGACAATCCACCCTGTTTTAAACCGTTGGCACCACGATACACCACGACATGATCAATCCACCATGGCTCGAGCAGCTCATAAGCTGTACCGCCCGGTCCTGTAAACGGAATATCATCGATCATGACATAGGTACCAGAGGCATGCGCACCTGAAGTGCGGTTAATTCCTGAGCCACGAATTGAGACTTTTACTCCTTCATTTCCCGCAGACTGGGCATAAATTCCTGACTGCAAACGGAATACATCGGCCGTGGTTGCAAGTCGCTGCTGTCCTAGCTGCTGCTCACCAATGAAATTTGTTCCTCCTGAAACCTGAGCCAGTTCTTTCTGAGATTGCTGTTGCGGAGTGGCATTTTTTTCAGCACTGATCACGATAGTATTCAACTGTTGAACATTACCCGATTCCCTGACCGTTTCAGCATAAACATGCCCCGAGAAAATCGACAGGATCATGAGGCTCAGTGGGCTTTTTTTAAGAGGTATTTTTGTCATATGCATGGCGAGTTTATACAGTCCTGTATAAGTGGTCCTGATCTGCTTGAGATGTGGATTAAAAATCTTGCTGTAGCATAGATCAACCTTGGTATTTTCAGGAGTTATTTTCTGCCAAAAAATTGACTGATTAGCGTATGTTTTTAAATTTTATTTAATCTTTTTATTAAAAATGAATTTGCAAGATCAGAACTATATTCCTACAAGTTCCTAGAATTTAAATTTTAAGTAATTGATATTGAATGTTATACCATTTAATTCTGCACAGATGTATTCCCACTTGGCAAAATGTAATACTTGTCAGAAATTATGATCGACTAAACCAGTTCATTAAATTCAAAAGCTGGATTAATAGCTGCATCATCTTATAGATCAATCAAAATGATGCAGACCAGGAAAGTTAAAATTAAAAAATCCTGACTAACAGGATTTTTTAGCAGTAATAAGTCTAAAGATATTCAATTTTTCATTGATTAGTTGTAATAAGCCTGCCTTTTTTTGGAAAAACGGTCCAGCTGTTTCAAGAAGCCTTCAAAATAATCTTTCTGCTTTTCTTCTGTACGATAGCCAGCGTATAAAGTACGGCGCAATCCTTCAGGCGCCACACAGTCTAAACGGCGTGAAGTCACCCAGCCTTTTTGTTCATATTCATTTACCACCCAGTCTGGCAATGCACCAATCCCGCGCCCACTGGCTACCAGCTGGATCAGCATTTGGGTTAAATCAGTGGTACGAATAGCTTTAGGTAATACATTAGCGGGGATAAACAGACGCGACATGATATCCAAACGGTGTTTATCTACCGGATAAGTCACCAGCGTTTCTTCAGCCAGCTCCTCAACAGTAATATGTTTTGCTCTTACCAAGGGATGAGTATTGGATAAAACCAGGCGTGATTCATATTCAAAAATAGGAAAATATTCAATGCCTTTGAGTGCAATTGGATCAGCAGTGATCAGCAGATCAAACTCTCCAGTTTGCAGTAATTCATGGGGGTTCGATTCAAAACCTGAGGCAAAGTCCAGGTCTACATCCGGATATTGCATCCGGTACTGGTTAAGCAATGGCATTAGCCAGTCAAAACAGCTATGACATTCGGAAGAGAAGACAATTCTCCCGGTCTGACCATGCACAATACGGCTGATATCACCCTGTGCACTTTGAACTTGCGGTAATATTTCATCTGCCAGTTTTAATAACCGTAACCCCACATTTGAAAAACTTACAGGACGATTACGCCGGTTTACCACTTCAACGCCAAACCACTGATCAAGCTCACGTAGCTGATGTGATAAGGCCGATGGTGTTAAACATAAATCACTTGCGGCTGCAACCAGGGAGCCATGCTCCCGCAGAGCGGTCAGGGTTCTTAAATGGCGGAGTTCTATCATGGGAAATACCGAAAATTCAAAAAGTAATCACATTTGTTCTGTCTTTAGCATACCCCAATCGCTCACAATTAGTTATTTTTTTTCATTTAAATTGAAAATTAATGAGTATGACTCATCTAGGATTGTCATAAGTTAAAATTATAATTTTTATACAGTTAATTATTTTAATTAAATTCCCCCCATAAAATATTGCTTAAACTTACAGCTGCAACACGTTAGAAAAATAACTCAGGCATAAAACTCACAGACTAATTTTGCTGTATTCATACAATAAAAACAGACAGTATTTTAGAGGATAAAAGACCATGCAGAATCCAATCGATCGAAATGATGAAGAACTCACTGAAGAACAACTTGATCCGCAAGAAAAACAGGATCGGGAAATCCAGCGCGGTCAATTAGGCATCCAGAATCCACAGCGTCAGCGGGATCAATTGCGTCAGGAAAGACAGGATGAGGAACAAATTCAGTAATTTTCCCTGAGATGCAAAATAAAAAACTCCCCATGGTTTAAAATATGCGGGGAGTTTTTTATTTACGAGCATTGCAAAAATTTCGGTCTATCTATTCCAAACTCTACATTTTATCTATCAGATCTAGGAAGAACGGTAAGTCTTTTTATATGGCTGCTGTTTTACTGTTTCGGCTCTGTACTGGCTTTTGCTTGTAGGGGCTGAGCTTGTGTTTTTGCTACTTTTTTCTTGGCCTGTATTTGTGCCACTTTTTCCTGATTCTTTTCAGCAAAACGTAAGCCCCCATCTCCCGCGAAACTGGTTTGGCTCATCACAATGAAGCTACTCGCGATTAATATCAGCCTAAAAAATTGAAGTTTCATGGCTTATTTACCTTTTTATTCTAGTGGTATTAAAAATAAGCAATTATTATTCCAATATTTTTATGCTTATCTGTGATCTATCTGCACTTTTTATTTTATAGAGCTTCTTTTCATAAGCCCATAGCCAATCATCTAAAATAAAAAAATAAACAGATATTTTGACTGTTATATTGCTACATAATCTACGTCACCCTTGTACCTCAAAACAAAAACTGTTCACTAGCATATCTTAATTATTTTTATTGGCTAAAGTGCAATGCAACTACCCAGAGCAATAACAACAGCAGAACTGCTGTGCAGGATTTCCAGAAAGTGACTGGATACTTTTCAATGAAGGGAAGTGAAACAGATTTTTTTAATATGATATCTGGGTGCTTCAGCTCATATATAAATGCTGAAAGAGCCTCATATCGTTGTTCCGGATGAAGAGAAAGCGCTTTTTTGAAAATACTGTCCAGCCCATATGGCAGATCCGGTCGATACTCATAAAGTGGATGATATCGAACCTGCTTTAAGGCCTTTTCACTCTTGCAGCGCGCCAAGTCTGTCCCATAAGGCAATTGTCTGGTCAATAAATAATAACTCATCACCGCCAGCGAGAACTGATCTGATTTTACTGAGGGCGAACGTCTAATAAAATACTCAGGTGCCATAAAGGCCAAGGTTCCTAAAGGAACGTCTGCATGTTTGGGATTCAGTTCAACCAGACCTCTGACTGCCGTCGATCCATAATCAATCAGTTTCACTTTCAAGGTATCAGCTGGTTCAAGCAGCATGACATTTTCTGGTCGTACATCTTGGTGTAGCATTTCAAGACGGTGCATGGCATTCAGTGCTTTGGCCACCTGTTCAATGATGGGAAGCAACTGCTGTAAAGTTAAAGCTGTTTTTTGACGATGCAGCCAGCGACTTAGGCTTTCCCCTTGCAAGTATTCATAGCTTTGGAATAAAAACTTTTTGCTACCCTTATGCGGGTAACATTGCAGCAGATTTTCATGTTTCAAGCGTTTCGATACCCAGTCTTCTAGCTGGAATTGTTCTACGGCTTTCAGGTCATCCTGCACATCAACAGACAAGGTTTTAATGACCAGCTGATTTTGTGTCGCTTCATCACGCGCCAAATAGAGGCTGCTGCGATGATTTTGGTGCAGGATTTTATCAATTCGATAACCTTCAAACAGGTCGCCATGACTCAGCTGTTGCGGAAATAAAACATGGCTCTTGATATGAAAGGATTCCTCCTCAGGCAACTGTTCCACTTTAATGATTTGAATGGTGAGATTGTCATCACTACCCCGCTTTAAGGCCAGTTCGATTATCGACCTGGCAATGATATCCAGATGTTGTTTCTGTTGCAGCATCTCCGAGATGAGCTGCATCTCCATAAATTCATAGACACCATCTGTCATCAAGATAAATAAATCATCTTCACATAATTCAAGCTGCTGATAATCGACATCGATACGATGGTCGGCACCCAGTGCACGACTTAAATAATGTTCTGTTGATGACAGGAAAACCCGGTGATCAGCCGTCAACTGTTCAATGGCTTGTGCCTGAATGCGATAAATCCGGCTATCGCCTGTATGAAAAATATGCGCCCTGTTTTGTTTCAAAATCAGTGCACTAAAGGTGCAGACATAACCCTGATCTTTATCAAAACGCCCGCGGCTCTGCTGGGTTTGTGCATAGAGCCAGGAATTGGTCGCACGAATGACCCGTGCCGCTGAAGTTTGAGTACTCCATGCATCTGAAGTCGAATAATAATCCGATAGAAAACTGCTGACCGCAGTTTCTGCTGCAATATGACTGACATTGCTGCTGCTGATCCCGTCTGCAATTGCACAGGCAATTCCCTTACTGCTAAGCGCGTGGCCTTCAGGAATATAGACCCCGTGAAAATCCTGATTCTGTGCTTTGATTCCAGCAGAAGAATATTGCCCAATGCTGATCTTTAATTTTTTATTCATTTTAAATACTCAAAAAGGGATCGAATCGATCCCTTTAATCTCAAGACATAAATCATCATGCTTAGATTAGAATTCTTTTTTAGCGCCAGTACGTACATGCGTGGTATAGAGCGCCAGACCTGTCAGTGCCAGACCGCCCACCAGATTCCCCAGTGCAACCGGTAATTCATTCCACAAGAAGTAGTCTGTAATCGAGAAATCACCGCCCATCATCATGGCAAATGGGAACAGGAACATATTCACGACTGAATGTTCAAAGCCCATGGCGAAAAACAGCATGATTGGCATCCACATCGCGATGAATTTGCCGCTGACCGTGGTTGACATCATGGCACCAATTACACCAAGTGATACCATCCAGTTACACAGCATGCCGCGGATAAAAATCGTGATCCAGCCAGCAAGACCATATTCGGCATAGCCTAAAGTCCGGTCTTCACCTATATGGGCAATTTTCACCCCGACCGCATTCGGTTCAGCGGCGAAACCCATGGTATAGACAGCGGCCATTAACACTGCCACGGTTAAACATCCGGCAAAGTTACCTAAAAAAACCAGACCCCAGTTTTTTAAAATACGTGACCACGTCACCCCTGGTCGTTTGTCTAGCCAAGCCAAAGGGGTCAATACAAATACCCCAGTGAGCAGGTCATAGCCCAAGAGATACAACATGCAAAAGCCAACTGGAAATAACAGTGCACCGATCAGCGGTACTCCTGTTTGTATACCCACAGTAACTGCAAATACTGCTGCCAGCGCCAGAATTGCACCTGCCATAAAAGCACGAATCAAAACATCACGCGTTGCCATATGAAGTTTTGCCTCACCGGCATCAACTACTTTTTTTGCAAACTCTGCAGGAGCAAGATAAGCCATATTTTTATCCCCTTTATATAAATAACTTGCCTGTTTGCAAATAAAAAACGCCTAAAGTCTATTTCAACCCTAGGCGTCTTTGCCTTGCATTATTCAAACAGATTAATCGTGTCATGGCGCCATTGCCATATTTAATAAAGATAAAAGCAAATAGCGTGCCACTCATTTTAAACGACTAATAAAAATAATATAAATTATTTTAAAATTTAATCCTTATAATTATATTGGCACAATCTCTGCATTATCTATAGTGGTCATTTTTTAAATATAGCTATTGGAGAAGATTATGATTAGCCATCGTCAACAAGTGACAGACATGATTATTTCAGCGAAAGTTTTAAAGTCTATCAAATGGGCAGATGTCGCTGAAGCTATAGGCCTTTCTAAAGAATGGGTGACTGCTGCATGTTTAGGTCAGATGGCTTTTAATAAAGAACAGGCTGAAAAAATTGGTGAAATATTTGGACTGACTGATGAAGCCATTGCCTGGCTGCAAATCGTACCTTATAAAGGTTCTCTGCCAACTAGTGTGCCGACAGATCCGCTGATTTATCGCTGGTATGAGGTTGTCAACGTCTATGGTATGACCATTAAAGAACTGATCCACGAAGAATTCGGAGATGGAATTATGAGTGCAATTGATTTCAGCATGGATATTCAACGAGAGAATAATCCAAACGGAGATCGGGTGAATGTCGTATTATCCGGAAAGTTTTTACCTTATAAAACTTATTGATCTACTTTTTTTTAAAAAAAAGCCATTATTAAAATGGCTTTTATTTTATCTGCACTTATTAAATTTATTTATTTTTTAATAATCTTTATTAAAACATATATAATTTTTTCATCTCAAATTAAATATATAAACTATAAATACTTTTATTGTTTATCCGATTAATTCAATCATCCTGTCCTTTTAAAATAATACTTTCCTATCCTGAATATTGAGTTCATCATTTTATTATTGAGTTAGCAAAACCAACAAAAAGGATATTGCTATCCTTTTTGTCAATTCATTTTATATCAGGGCGTGTTGTGTTATTGCTGTGCTTCCGCCAGATGACGTTCATTTACTGCCTGTTCATATAACAGCTGTTCTTTTTCTTTATGCTCGACAGAGAAGCGGATCATCAACACACAACTTGCAGCAATCACCACCAAGCCACCCAGTACCATCAAAGTGGTTTGAATATCCAGCATGCCTTTTAACAGGAAACCTGCAGCTACCGCGCCGACATTGCCACCTGCTCCAATAATACCGGCCACACCACCCAAGGCATCACGGTCGATAAAAGGCACCAGTGCATAGGTAGCGCCACATGCCATATGGGTAAACAAGGCAAAGATAGTCATCGCCATGATCGCCAAGGTCGCGCTGTTCATTTGCGAAAATAGAATAAGAAACAGACCTTCCAGCATGATCAAGGCAAATAGGACTTTGGTTCGACCATCCAGACCTTTTTGAATCGCAACTTTGTCTGAAACAATGCCACCCAAGGCACGGGCAAACAATGCCAGTAAACCAAAAATCCCGGCAGCCATGCCTGCTTCTTTTAGGCCAAACTGGAAGTTGTCGACAAAGTACAAGGCAATAATGTTATGGATGAAAATTTCAATACCAAAACAGGCTGCATAAGCTCCAAACAAAATCCACACACGGTAGTTACGTGCGGCATGCATCAAGATTGCAAGGCCGCCTTTTTTATCGCTACCAACAGAAATACCTTGAGCACGGAGTTCTTTAAAATTGCCTTGTGGACAGTCCTGAGTGAACTTCCAGTACAATACACCGACAATGATCATCAGAATACCCGGAACCAGAAGTGCAATTCTCCATCCCATTGCCTGTTCTACACCGAACATCACCAAAGCAGCCAGCATTAAAGGCATCAGGGCTTGAGTCGCACCGCCACCGGCATTACCCCAACCGGCTGTAGTCGCATTTGCCGTTCCCACCACATTTGGCGCAAACATGATACTGGTATGATATTGGGTAATCACGAAGCTGGCACCGATGGCGCCAATCAATAAACGGAAAAACAAGAAAGATTCATAACTGTTGGCCGACGCCACACCAAACACTGGAATACTGCCAATAATCAGTAAAGCGGTATAGGTTTTACGCGGACCGTACTTGTCACATAACGGCCCTACGATCAGACGCACCAGAATTGTAATGGCGACTGCGGCAATATTGATATTGGCGATCTGCTCTTTGGTCAGGCTGAATTCACCGGCAATGACGGGCATTAACGGTGCACAGGCAAACCACGCAAAGAAACAGACAAAAAAAGCGAGCCAACTCATATGGAAGGCTCGCATCGCTGAAGTACTGAAGTTAAATAGACTTATTTTTGTTGCTTTATTGAGACTTGTATTTGAAGACATAGCCATTTCCTTACCAGAACTGAACTTATTTAATTCACTGTGATGCCGAGGCATATCAGTAACGATCAGAACGGACGTCATTGGCCGTCATACAAATGTAGAGTCTTCTTTGACTTTAATCAGATATATGCACAGGTCATGCCAGATTGTTTTTAAAATAAAATAAGATATTGTTTTGTATAGAATAATTTATATTCAGGCTTTTAACTTAGATGTTTCTTTCTTAAAAATAGTGAAAAAATAGTTATCTTCTGAGGCATTTTTTGCAAAACAGCGAGAGGATGACCTGCTCGGAATCATTGCTGGTTTAAATCGGTGCAGCATTGAATCAGACTATTTTTCCCTTTTCAAAATGCAGCACCTGTGCCTGTAAATACGCCACTTCATCTACATGATGAGTCACATAAATCATAGGTAAATCTGTTTGATTAATCACAATTTTCAGAAAGGGTAAAATCTGGTTTTTCAGCTTTTGATCCAGTCCATTTAAAGGTTCATCCAAAAGTAATAGATCGGGAGAAGATAAAAGTGCACGCCCAATAGAAACACGCTGTGCCTGTCCACCAGAAAGTTGATGCGCCCGATGCCGAAGTAGTGGCTTTAATTCGAGTAACTCCACAATGTCTTCAAACATAAATTTCTGCTGACCTTTATTTTTTATATTTAGCTGTTCTGCATATTTTAAATTCTGCATGACATTCAGATGCGGAAACAGCAAGGCTTGCTGAAAAATCAGAGCAATTTTTCTTTGATGAACAGGAATATTCAGTTTCTGCTGATGATCAAATAGTATTTTTTGCTGAAAATGAATAAAGCCTTGTGATGGTTTTAATAGTCCTGCAATATTTTTTAAAAAGGTGCTTTTCCCACTTCCTGATGCTCCGACAATACCAATCAACTGCATCTGCATATCCAGATTGGCCTGTAGCTGGAAATTTTCGTAATTAAACTGAAAATCACACTTCAACATCTTAAGCTTCCAATTTACGTTGATACTTCTGCATGATCCAGTAATTTGCAATCAAGGCAGAAAAAGCCAGAATCAGAGATAAAATGACCAGACGCATGGCCATGCTTTCTCCATCAGGCTGCTGTAACAGGCTATAAATGGCGATAGGAATCGTACGGGTTTCTTCGGGAATATTACCGACAAAAGTAATCGTGGCACCAAATTCTCCCAGACTGCGACTGAAACATAAAATGCTGCCGATTAAAATCCCCGGCAAAGCCAATGGCAGACTAATGCTACAGAATACCCGCCATGGTGCAGCGCCCAGAGATCCTGCCACTTGTTCTAACTGTCGGTTGATCATTTGAAAAGACAAGCGAATTGGTTGAACCATTAAAGGAAATGCCACAATTATTGCTGCCAGTACAGCACCTTTCCAGTTAAATATCAGCTGAATTCCCCATGCATGCAGATATTGCCCCATTATCCCCTGATAGCCAAATAGCAGGAGCAGAAGATAGCCCAGTACTACCGGCGGCAGTACCATAGGCATCTGCAATATTGCCTCTACGAGAAATTTGGCCCTGAATTCATAACGTGCCAGCAGCCATGCTACGGCGATAGCAAATGGCAGGCACACCGCTGTAGCAAAGCCCGCCACTTTGGCTGAAAGCGCTAAGGCATTCAATTCTTCTGGTGTAAGCATGAGCAGTTAGCCTACCTTAAGCTTAAAGCCATATTTCTGAAAAATCTGTCTGGCCTGTGCGTTCGTCTGGATAAATTCAGAAAATTGGATTGCTGCCTGATTTTTCTGGCCCTGCCGGGTTAAAGCAATCGGATACACAATCGGACGATGTGTACTGGCTGGAAATACTCCCGAAATTCTAACTTTTTTACTCATTAATGCATCGGTTCTATACACAATACCGACCTGACATTCGCCACGTTCTACAAAAGCCAAGGTTGAACGAACGCTATCCGTACCGACTATTCTGCCTCGAAGCGGATTCAACCAGCCCAGCCGGGTTAAGCTTTGCTGGGCATATTTCCCAGCAGGCACCGATTCCATTTGCCCAGTACATAAATAACCTTGAAAGGCTTTAGCAAAATTAAAGTCGGCTGACATTCTAAAATGATTTTTTTTCTGAATAGGACTAATCAATACAAGTTCATTCAAGAGCAAAGGTCGAATCTGACCGATCGAAATTTTTTGTTTTTTAAGTAAATTATGCATCCATTCAAGATCTGCAGAAAAAAAGATATCACTCTCAGCTCCCGCTGCAATCTGTCTGGCCAGCACAGAAGAGGCTCCAAAAACAGGAATAATCCGAATATTGCAATGTTGCTGCTGATATAGCTTGGAAATATCAGTGATTGCATTGGTCAGGCTGGCTGCAGCATATATTTTTACTGTCTCAGCATGTGTTAAGCCGGATATAGGCAGCATGCCGATGAATAAGATTCTGAAAAGTTGCATCTGTTTATTTCTACTTTGCATTCAGTTTAAATCCATAAACCCTGTAGGACTTGACCAGCATGGATTTCTGTTCCTGCCGGAATACGGACCAGACAGTTGGCCTGCATCAGATTACTCAGCATATGCGACTGCTGCTTTGCCAGGCTCTTGAGTTGTAAGTTACCCTGATCAAATTCGGCAGCCATTCTTAAAAATCGCTCGCGTGCATCCGCTTTCAAATCATGCGTCATCACCGCACTGAGCCATGCAGGTGACTGCTTTTTCCCTTGTAAGGCATTCAATAAAGTTGCCATATAGAGTTTCATCCCGACATACACGGCAGCCGGATTTCCCGGTAAACCCAAGAGATAACAGTAACTTTGATCATCTCGACGATACTTGGCAAATAACATCGGTTTTCCGGGCTTCTGCTTCACTTTCCAGAAAATCTGCTCAAAACCCTGCTTCAGGGCAACCGGGCGAATAAAATCATAATCACCTACCGAAACCCCGCCTGTGGTCAAGATGACATCGTATTGGTGTTTGAGTCGGTTCAGTAATAATTGCAGTTCGGACTCACAATCGGACACATGCAGAATATCTACGTTTTGTCCCTGTGACTGAAACCAGGCCTGAATTAGTGGAGCATTGGCGTCAAAGATTTTGCCGGAATTCAGGTCTTCAATGCTGGAAGCAACTTCATCTCCAGTAATCACAACGGTGATTTTAGGATAACGATAGACTGAAACCTGCTTCACACCTGCCATACTTAAAGCTGCAATTGCACCTACATGCAGTTTTTGTCCTACATCTGCCAGACACTGCCCTTGAGCGATTTCCTCGCCTGCATCACGTATATCCGCATGAGGTTTTAGGTCTGTTGTGATAATGATTTGATTGGCATGGTATTCGACAATTTCCTGACGGGCGACCGTTGTAGTGCCTGCCGGAATCCTGGCACCGGTAAAAATCCGGACCGCCTGCCCCGGCTGCAATTCAATTTTGATGCTTTGTCCTGCCCGAATCTCTCCAATGAGTTCAAAAGTGCTTTGTGCACTAACCATGTCTGAGCTACAAAGCGCATAGCCATCTACAGCACTTTGTGAAAACAGCGGCAATGGTATGGTCGAATCAATCGCTTCTGCCAGATAGCTATTCAGAGCCTGAGCAAGCGGCAGGCTTTCAGTTGCCAAGACATGGGTCTGTTCCAGTAACATCTGCAGCGCCTGATCAACAGAAATCAGTCCCGGTTCAGCACCGCAGGCTGAATGCGAAAGTGCCTGATTCATTGATAGCCTCCCGCATGTGGAATATTTTTTTGTACATCAAACAAGTGCACCAACGCAGGAAGTACCGCGATCAGGGATTCTTTTGCACCCTGCCGACTTCCCGGCAGGGTCATCACCAGACTGTTCTCAATATAGCCCGCCACGCCACGACTTAATGCCGCATAAGGGGTACGTTTTTGCCCAAAACTACGTGAAGCTTCCATCAAGCCGGGAATTTCCCGTTGCAGCAAAGGTTGCAGGGTTTCAACCGTTAGGTCTTTAGGACCTAAACCAGTACCGCCCACAGTTAGAATTAGCGGATACTGATTTTTCTGCTGTTCAATCAGGGTCAAGAGCTGTTCTGGGCTATCGGGAATGACCTGATAACTAATAGAGTTAAAATTAGCCTCTTGCAAAATTTCCAGTACGTTTTGTCCGGCAGTGTCCGGCTTTTTGCCTGCTGCGACCGTATCGGACAGTACAATAACTGAAGCGGACAGACTCTCTTTAAGTACGCGGGTAAAATGTGATTTTCCACCTTTTTTCTGCTGCAACCTGCATTGATCCAACGACAAATCTTCCGGTTCACAATGCGGCTTCAGCATATCGTACAAGGTCAGACCCGCCAGACTTACCGCTGTCAAAGCCTCCATTTCCACACCGGTTGGTCCAATGGTTTCCACGGTAGCAATAATTTCGACATGCGCATCACACAGTTCATATTCCACATCGGCACGATAAATCGGTAATGGATGACACAGTGGAATCAATTCATCGGTCCGTTTAGCACCCAGAATACCGGCAATACGGGCGGTTTTCAGCGCATCGCCTTTTTCGGTATTGCCCTGACGTAACAGCTCGATGCAATGTGGTGGTGCATGCAAGATGCCTGTCGCAATGGCAGTACGATAACTTTCTGCTTTCATCCCTACATTTTTCATGCGCTGTTCCTGAAATATTTATTTAAATGCTGTAATTGATTAGTTGAAGTGATAGTTATGCTGAATATGAGCTCAGGCTTAATGTGCAGCATGATGCGTACAGTGATGAGTGTCTGAATGCTGCGTAGCATGAGAATGGGCAGGCTCGTGATCTTTGCGGATACAGCAGCCTTCGACATACTGGCTGCTCCCATCCATATAAAATTCCTCTTTCCAGACTGGCACTTCATGTTTCACCCGTTCAACGGCTTCCTCGCAGGCAGCGAATGCTTCACGACGATGGGCTGCATAGGCCAAGGCAATAATGGCGGTTTCACCGATGTCCAGTGCACCAATACGATGTACCACACGTACATAAGACACCTGATATTTGGCCTGAATCTGCTGTTCAATTTCACGGATCATTTTTTCAGCCACAGGCGCATAAGCTGTATACTTCAAGGCACGAACCGCTTTACCTTGATGGTGATTGCGTACTGTACCGATGAAAATGCCGATGCCGCCACATTCTGGAAAATTGGCGATTCCATCAAAATCCTCTAACTGGAAAGCATTCTGCTGGATTCGGGAAAATTGCTTCAGTTGCATCTCAACCTCCTGCGACAGGCGATAACAGCACCAGCGTACTGTCCTGAGTTAATACGTGCTGTCTGGAAATAATGTCCTCACCGATGGCACAGGCACAGCGCTCTAGCATTGAATCTACATTCGGATAAAGCACCAGCAATTGATCCAGAACGGTAGAAACTGGAATCTCTGCGACACACAGCAGGCTTAAATCAGCCGGAAGTTGCCGTTCAATTGCACCAAAAGCTTCAATTTTTATCTCAATCGAATTTTGATCCGTGAGTGACATATTTATCCTCCAATACTGTGCATACTGATTTTTCGAATGGGCTTTTGGGTTTGCGCTTGCTGCTGGATCGCATGGAAACCGGCTTCTTTGTGCCAGATGTAATAATGCAGCTTGTCCTTTAATGTATTGGTGGCAAATCCATCACGAGCCAATTGTTCGATATCCGCTTTCAGGTTCAGGCCCTGTCTGGCAAACAAACAGTTATAAAACTCACCCTGTGCGTTCAAGCGCAAGCGGTCACAGTCGCCACAAAATGAATGGGTAATGGTAGAAATAATCCCCAGTGGCAGTCCATTGACCAGATAGCCACGCGCCGGATTAGCCGCTTGCTCTTGAGAACGGCTGATCTCAAACTCAGTTTTGAGCTGGTTTAAAATATCCTGTTCGCTCACCACATCGGCTGGATTCCATTTTTGATCACCATCCAGCGGCATAAACTCAATAAAGCGCAGTTCCAGCTTTTGCTGCTGCGCCCATTTCACTAAAGGCATAATCTGATCGTCATTAATGCCTTTAAGCAGCACGCTATTGATCTTGACTGATAGACCTGCCTGTTGGGCAGCAGCAATGCCTTGTAAGACGGGTTGTAATTGTTTTTTCGTTAATTGCTGAAACTGTTCCGGATCAAGACTATCCAGGCTGATATTCAGGTCATCCAGTCCGGCCTGTTTTAAGGCTTGTGCATAGTCTTTGAGATAATGACCATTGCTGGTCATGGAAATACGTTTCAGGCCTAATGCTTTCAGGGTTTGTAAGTGGGCAATAAAATGCACAATGCCTTGACGCATCAGCGGTTCACCACCAGTTACCCGGATTTGCTCAATGCCATGGCGCACCATCAACTCGCAAAATGCATACAGTGCTTCGAAACTGAGCAGATCTTTTTTGTTCATCCATTCCGGATGCTCAGGCATGCAGTAGCTGCACTTGAAATTACAGCGATCAGTCACAGAAATACGTAACTTACGTTTCTGCCGTCCAAACTGATCCTGAAAGATACTGCGAGGTGCTAAAGCTGTCATGCTGTTCATTACTACTGTCCATGATGAGTGCTGCACGGTTATTTAACAGTTTTGGTTCACTGCCCTATTTCTTCACTATGAATGAGCAATAAATGTTCCAACTTTGCACAAATTTAATTTTAATTAACGCTAGTGGACGATATTTGTTCTTTTTTAGTCCAAAACCTCCCTTAAATAGATGCAAAAAGGAATATTTTGGTGAATCAAAAAATACTGATTCGGTTTTTAGTTGCTCAATATCAGAGAAAACTGAGCTGCTGATACTGCTGTAACTCGTCAAATGAATTAATACTGTGAAAAAACAGGGCACGGTTTTTAAAACTTGCCCGTTGCACATGCAAATCGGAAAAACAGAGTTTTAAACTGCGCTGATCTTGCTCAAGATGCTGAATCAGTGTTGGCAAGCTACTGCGTTTCATCAGGCAGAATGGAAACAGGGCTCGCTCATTAATCTCCACCACTGCCACTTTGCACTCAGGGTGCCTTTGCATGGCCTGATGTAAACGTGAAATGACTTTTTTGGGAATATAAGTCACATCACAAGGCACAAACAGCACATAGTCTGATTGCACATGCGACCATGCACTTTTCATGCCCATCAACGGGCCCTGAAAGCCGGCTTCATCATCCTGATAATAATCAATGGATGGAATCATCATTTTATAGATGGAATGATCCCGGTGGCTATTGACCCAGACTTTGGCGGTACGTGATTTCATCTGCTGATGAATTTTAATCAGCTGGATTTCATCATCGAATTTTTGCAGTAATTTATTGATGCCATTCATACGCCGGGCTTGACCACCCGCGAGAATCACCACCTCGGTTTCTGGGTATGAAACGGTTTTAACAGTTTTTCTTGTCATTCTATGTACTCCGTCTGACAGGCTTTAATGAGGCCCCTAATTTCTGGCAAACATGAACCGCAATTCCCTCCTGCTTTTAAACAGGCGGTCACCTGTTTTTCATGTGTGATATTTTTTGTTTTTATGGTTTCAATAATCCGGTTTTTACCGACTTTAAAGCAGCTACACACCAGTGGTCCTTCACTGTTGCTAATGGACATGGCCTGACCTGCCAATAATGCCTTACGATGCAAGGCGCTGAGACGTTCGCGTTTAAACAGGCTGGCAACCCAATCACGATCTGGCAACAACTCCGGGGGTGCAATATAGAAACTGGCAATTAACTGGCCATCCTGAAGCACCACACTATGACTGATATGCGCCGTTTGATCTTCGAGATTCAGCCATTCAAAGCTTTCATCATCAAAGGCTAACAGGCTCTTGATCTGCCCGGTGATGTCAGAAAACCTGCGCCGGTCTGCCAGTTCATACCGGATGGCCTGAGTGGTTTGAATTTTGCTCCACCACACCGTATTTTCAATTATGGTCTGGATCTGCTGCTCAAAGCCTTCCCGCACATACAGCACGCCCTGCCACTGGGTATAAAATGGCTGGATCATCACTGGAGTATGCTTAAATTCTGGTTCGCCAGAAATCGGGTCAACCACCGGATTCACCACTTTGCCAATCCGCGCATCGGACGCAAACTGGTCGTTCCAATGAATCGGTGCAAAAATCTGGCCACGTCGCATATTTTGTGAAAATTGCACACGGAGTACACAACTTCCCCAAGCGGATTTCACCTCGACCAGCTCGGCATCTTTCAAGCCATATTTCAGCGCATCGTGCGGATGCAACTCACAATAAGGCTCAGTACGATGCTGGGATAAACTGGCAGATAATCCGGTACGGCTCATGGTGTGCCATTGATCACGAATGCGTCCGGTATTTAGAATCAGAGGATATTCAGCAGAAATAGCATGTACCGGATCGGCTGCAATCGTCGGCACCAATCTGGCCTTGCCATCTGCATGACTAAACTGGCCTTGGCTAAATAGTTGACCAACCTGATGAACTTCTTGCTTATCCCAAACCGGCCACTGGATCGATGCCAGATTCTGATATTCCGCAAAACCGAGATGAGTTAAACCTTGCAGGTTGAAATAGCGAAAATTGGGTGTATCTGCGCGTTGCGAAAGTGAACCATTCTGATAGGCAGATAAACGGGCGTGTTCCAGAAAAATGTCATGGCTATTGCTAAAGTCAAAACCGCGAAAACCTAAGACCTGAGCCACCCGAGAAATGGCCCACCAGTCTGCTTTGGCTTCACCCGGAGCCGGCAAAAAAGCCTTTTGCCGGGAAATACGGCGCTCCGAATTGGTGACTGTGCCATCTTTTTCGCCCCAACCCAATGCCGGTAACAGTACATCGGCATATTGCGTGGTATCGGTGTCGAGACAAATATCGGAAACGACCACAAATTCACACTTTTCCAGAGCGCGTTTAACCTGATCTGCATCGGGCAAACTCACGATCGGATTGGTGGCCATAATCCAGATGGCCTTGATTTTCCCGCTTTCCACCGCTTGAAATAAATCTACCGCTTTTAATCCGGGCTGCCGCGCGATGACCGGGCTTTGCCAGAAATCCTGCACCAGTTGCTGATGCTGCGGATTATCCAGATCCAGATGACTGGCCAGCATATTGGCCAGTCCACCGACTTCCCGTCCGCCCATGGCATTCGGCTGTCCGGTCATGGAAAAAGGTGCCGAACCGGGTTTGCCTATTTTTCCTGTCAATAAATGACAGTTGATAATGCTATTGGCCTTGTCTACTCCTTGAGAGGATTGGTTTACGCCCATGGAAAACAGGCTCATGATTTTTTCGGTCTGTGCAAATTTCTGAAAAAATAAGGTTAATTTTTCAATAGCAATACCGGTACATTTTGCCACGCTTTCAAGTGATGACTCTGTCGAGCTGCTGGCAAGCGCCTGCTCCAGACCTTGAGTATGTTGGGTAACAAAATCCAGATCGGCATGACCATTTTGCTGAAGATACTGCAACAAGCCATTAAACAGCGCGACATCCTGACCTGGTAAAATCGGCAAGTGTAAATCTGCCGCTTCACAGGTTGCAGTAAAGCGCGGATCAATCACCACCACGAATAAATCCCGCTCTTCCTTGGCTTTCATGATGCGCTGATAAAGCACCGGATGGCACCAGGCAGTATTGGAACCTACCAGAACCACCATTTCTGTCTGCTCAAAATCTGTATAGCTGGCTGGTACCAGGTCTTCGCCAAAAGCCCGTTTATGTGCCGCCACAGCAGATGACATGCACAGTCTTGAATTGGTATCAATATTGGCAGTACCCAGATAGCCTTTTACAAACTTGTTCACCACATAATAGTCTTCAGTCAAAAGCTGGCCGGAGACATAAAAGGCGATGCTGTCGCGTCCATATTGATCAATACATTGCTGAAATTTATTGGCAATACTAGAAATGGCATGATCCCAAGTGCTTATTTGCCGCTGCTCTTTTCGACCTGTCATCGGATGCAGAAGCCGGGTTTTTAAGCCAAGTGTATCGGCAAGATGACTGCCTTTAATACACAACTTGCCCAAGTTCGCAGGATGCTGAACATCGCCTTCAATCTCAACCTTTTCACCCATCGGGGTTTGGCTTACGTGCGCGATGACGCCACAGCCTACTCCACAATAAGGACAGGTCGTCTGAGTAGTTTTTATTTGGGATTCAGTAGAGCTATCTAGTTCCATAACCGGAATACTATTCATTGCTGCTGTGCTCCTTAATCATCCAAATTCACGTGTTTCACCAAATCTCTGATATCTAGTTTTTACAGGTTTGATTTAAATATTTTCTATATCTCAAAAGTTTTAATCCTCCCCAACCCTCCTTTAGCAAAGGAGGGAGGTTCCCCTCTTTTTCAAAGAGGGTTTGGAGGAGGTTTATCCGATTACCCTGCCTTTTTTAATGCAAAATCCCGACCAAAAAGCAGTTTGCTGCGGATATTACTAATTGGTGTCTGGTCTGCAATCAGTTCTGCATACCAAGCCCCATCTTCGGTATCGCCAAATAGCACAGCACCAATGACCTTGTCCTGCTGAATAATGATCCGTTTATAGATTTGACGTTTTTCATCATTCAGCACGATATCTTCAAAATCATCCTGAGGTTCAAAATTTCCGGCCGAGAAGACATCACATCCACTGACCTTGAGTTGGGTCGGAACAGTCGGTGCCTTAAAGGTCAGTCGGCCATGTTCAGCCAGATGCGTCGCACAGATAAAGGCTTGTCCCCATAAGGGTTCAACCAATCCAAAAGTCTGACCACGATGCTCAATACATTCACCCACTGCATAAATACTCGGGTCATAGGTTTGCATGGTGTCATTCACCAGTACTCCACGATTGCAGCGCAAGCCAGCCTGTTCAGCCAGAGTTTTATTTGGTCGAATCCCGACGGCAAAAACTACCAAATCAGCATCCAGCACTGTCCCGTCTTTTAAACGCAGTTGAGTCACGTGGCCGTCTATACCGAGCAGCTCTTCGGTGTTGGCTTCAGTGATGATCCGGATGCCTTTATCTTCAATTGATTTTTTCAGCATTTGACTGGCTTTCATATCCAGTTGACGATCCATAATACGGTCCATCAGATGCAGCACAGTTACATTCATCCCCTGCTGCTTCAGTCCATAAGCTGCTTCTAGACCCAGCAACCCACCTCCAATCACGACGGCATTTTGCCTGGTTTTGCAGTAATCCAGCATGCGGTTAACATCCTGAATATCCCGGAAGCTAATCACGCCTTCAAGTTCAGCACCCGGAATAGGTGGCATGAAGGGTTTGGAACCAGTGGCGAGAATCAGACGATCATAAGCAACGACTTCGCCTTGTTGGGTGTGGACCTGTTTACGCGAACGGTCGATAGCGATGGCAGCATCCCCAGCAATGAATCGAATGCCTTTTTCAGCATACCAGTCGGCTGAATGCAGCATAATTTCGGCAAAGCTTTTCTCACCAGACAATACCGGTGACAACATGATCCGGTTGTAATTGCCCCATGGCTCTTCCCCAATCACGGTAATGTCATAACGATCTGGCGCCATATCCAGCAAGTCTTCCAGACAACGCATACCCGCCAGTCCATTCCCGATCAGTACCAGTTTTAAGCGCTCTGTGTTTTGACCATTACTGGAAATATAAGTTTTTTGTGGAGTCGGACTCACCAGAACTTTGCCATTTTCAATTCGGGTTGGAAATACCAGTAATTTCTGCTCTTGTTCTTCCAGACAACGACCGGTCACCAGACTGAAATGCTGCTTGTAAATTGGGGATGCGACTACACGCTCACCTTGCAGATCACCCAGAATGCCACGTGCCATGACATTGGCCAGACTAAACGGATCCTGATTGCTGAGTGCATAAACCCGCTGTTCCTGACCCACGCGAAAAATTGCAATCTGCTGATCTTCAATCAGGGCTGCCACACCGGTATTCGGAGTGATCTCATCCAGATTGCAGACTTCATACCAGTTCAGTTCGTTCATGTCTTTTAAAATTGTCATTTTCATTCTCCCTGACTGTGGTATTTAGGCTTCAACCACTGGAATACGGTTTAAATCACGTTCAGCTTCTGTCTTTGGACGAATCTGGCCACGTACAGGCGCAAACTGAATATGCGGGTCATTCTGCTCGGCTGCTTTGGCATTGATAAAGGTCTTAAAGCGTTTGCGTACTTCAGGATCTTCAATCGCGCTGCGCCATTCATCCTGATAAGTGCCAATTACATGCTGCATACGGCTTTCCAGTTCAGCAGCAATACCCAGTGAATCATGCACAATGACATCTTTCAGATAGTCCAGCCCGCCTTCCATATTGTCACGCCATACGCTGGTGCGCTGCAGGCGGTCTGCTGTCTGGATATAGAACATAAAGAAGCGGTCAATATATTTGATGAGTGTGGAAGTATCCAGATCCGAAGCGAGCAGTTCAGCATGGCGCGGTTTCATGCCGCCATTGCCGCATACATATAGATTCCAGCCTTTTTCGGTGGCAATGACACCGACATCCTTGCTCTGTGCTTCTGCACATTCACGGGTACAGCCGGATACTGCCATTTTGGTTTTATGTGGTGAACGCAGGCCTTTATAACGATTTTCCAGGAAAATCGCCAAGCCGACAGAATCATCGACTCCAAAACGGCACCAGGTACTACCCACACAAGATTTCACCGTACGTAAGGATTTGCCGTAAGCATGTCCGGACTCGAAACCGGCATTGATCAGTTTTTCCCAGATTTCAGGCAGTTGATGTACCTGTGCACCAAACATGTCAATTCGTTGTCCGCCCGTGATTTTGGTATATAAACCATAATCTTTGGCGATCTGACCGATGGTAATCAGGCCATCCGGAGTAATCTCGCCGCCTGCCACACGTGGCACAATCGAATAGGAACCATCTTTCTGGATATTGCCGAGGTAGTAGTCGTTACTATCCTGCAAACCGGCATGACTTGGTTTCAGAACAAAATCATTCCAGCAGGATGCCAGAATATTGGCTACAGTCGGTTTGCAGATATCACAGCCCATGCCGTGCCCATGTTGCTGAATCAGGTCAGAGAAAGTCTTGATTTCATGCACGCGTACCAGGTGATACAGTTCCTGACGCGAATAGGCAAAATGTTCGCACAGGTGATTGTTCACCGTGACACCCTGACGTTGTAATTCAGATTTGAGAACCTGCGTTACCAGTGGCGCACAGCCACCGCACGCCGTTGCAGCCTGGGTGCATTTTTTCAGTGCACCCAATGAAGTTGCACCGCCATCAATGGCTGAACAGATATCAGCTTTGGAAACGTTATTACAGGAACAGATGGTCGCACTGTCAGGCAATAAATCGATACCACTACCACCTGATTTTGAAGTTGACTGATCAAAGCCCGGCATGATCAGGCTTTCTGGTTGCTCCGGTACAGCCAGACCATTCAGCATCATTTGTAGAAGATCGCTATATTCTTTGGCACAGCCCACCAGCACTGCGCCCAGCAGCTTGGTTTTGTCTGCTGACACCACGATTTTTTTATAAACCTGCGCGGCTTCATCAGCATAGAAATAGCTCAAGGCATCTGGTGACATGGCGTGTGCATCACCAATAGAAGCAACATCCACACCCATCAGTTTGAGCTTGGTGCTCATGTCGGCACCAGCGAATGCATGGCTCTCTTGGTCCAGTACATGTTTTGCCGCGATCCGCGCCATGTCATAGCCCGGTGCAACCAGACCATAAATTTTATTGTCCCAAAGTGCACATTCACCAATGGCATAAATGTCCGGATGTGAGGTCTGGCAATAATCATTAATGATGATGCCGCCACGCTCACCAATCAGCAGGCCGCTCTGGCGCGCCAGTTCATCACGCGGACGAATACCGGCCGAGAACAGGATGATATCGGTTTCAAGTACCGAACCATCTCCGAACTTCATTACATGCTGAGCGTTGTAACCATCTTCAATAGATGAGGTTGCTTTTTGGGTATGCACCTTGACACCAAGGTCTTCAATTCTAGAGCGCAGTACCCGGCCGCCCAGATCATCAATCTGCACCGCCATCAAGCGCGGAGCAAATTCTACGACATGGGTTTCCAGATTCAGATCTCGCAAAGCCTTCGCTGCTTCCAGACCCAGCAGACCACCGCCAATTACCACACCGGTTTTGGCATTCAGGCTGGCTGCGCGAATGGCATCCAGATCTTCAATGGTACGATAAACAAAGCAATTCTGACGGTCATTGCCCGGGATTGGCGGTACAAAGGCATAAGAGCCGGTAGCAAGAATCAACTTGTCAAAATTCAGCACATCACCCTGGCTGGTGGTGACGGTTTTATTGAGCTGATCAATTTCAACTGCTTTGGTATTAAGACGCAAATCAATGCCATAGGCATCGGCAAAATCACTACGGCATAGGCTCAGATCCTTGACCGACTTGCCGCTGAAATATTCAGTCAAATGTACCCGATCATAAGCCAAATGCGGCTCTTCCGCCAAAATGGTCAGCTCAATGTCATCACCGGCCTGTTCCAGTACAGATTCGATGAATTTATGCCCCACCATGCCATGCCCAATCATGAGAATTTTCATATCTGTACTCCAACTATTGTTTTTTTAAAGATGATAAAAAGCCGCATATCATGTCTAGGCATTGATATGTCTGCTGATTAAATATGTTGTGAATACCGCAACCTAGCGCTTTGTAATGCTGGAGGAAGGGTTGAAACGCTTGTGCGTTTTGTATTGCTGAACAACTGACCATGTCATTTATCCTGTGCTGAACGAAATACCAATCACATTTTTTGAAAATGCAATTACGATCAGAACGGACATCGTTGGCCGTTGTTAGTATTGAAAGTCATCTTTGACGATTTAATAGATGCAGAAACCGTGCCAACTTTTCCAACAAGAAAACGCCTTATTCCAGGCAGATGATCTACCTAAATGCTTCATTTTGATCAGCTATCAGCTGAAATCCCTAAAGCTATGCACCAAATTGAACAGAAAAATAGAATTTTATGCACCAATTTAATGGCATGTTTTTTGCTTTACTCCTGCTTGAATATTCCTTAGGCCTTACTTGAAAATATTCCATGTCCAAATTACGAATTGCTCTTATTGATGATGATCTGGAGCGCGCCCAATTCATCCAGGAATCCTTACTTTCACATGATTTTCAGGTGGTGGCCTGTTTAATCCTGAATGACCTGAATATGGTACATGTTAAGGGTATTCATGCAGATGTGATCCTGCTGAATATGGATCATCCGCATCGGGATATTATTGAAAGCTGTGTCAGCCAATATGAACTTCCCACCGTGTTGTTTACCCAGAACTCCAATAAAGACACCATCAAAAGTGCCATTGATGCCGGAATCACGGCTTATATCGTCGATGGTATTGATCCCACCAAACTAGAAAGCATTCTGGAAATTTCGATTGAACAGTTCCGTAAGCATAAAAAGCTGCTAAATGATTTAAAAGAAACCCAGGACAAGCTCATTGACCGTAAAGATATCGATAAAGCTAAAGCCCTGCTCATCCAGCTACATGCCTTAACAGAAGAACAGGCTTTTGCTTTATTACGTAAAAACGCCATGAGTCACCGGATCACCATTGGTGAAATGGCCAGACGCTTACTGGATGCACAGAAGCTGTTATTGGGCCAATAAGGAAAAGCATATGTCCACATTAGAAAAAACTGAACTCAATATTGGCTATATTCCTTTACTTGATTGTGTTGCCATTCTCTGGGCCGAAAAACAGGGGTATTTTGCCGAGCAGGGATTAACCATCAATTTAATCCGCGAGGCCTCCTGGTCAAGTCTAAGAGACCGTCTGGCCTATGGCTTTCTGGATGCTGCACATTGTCTGTCCGCCATGTTGCCCGCTGCTGCCCTGGGCACAGACCAGTTACAGGTGGCTTTGCAAACCCCTCTAGTACTGAGCGTGAATCAGGCTTTTATTAGTCTGCGCCAGGATCTGTGTTATGAACTCGGCATCCAGCCTGGGGATGATGAACAGAGTACCTCAAAGAAACTTGTGCAGGCTTTACAACAGAATCATCCGATCAATCTGGCCTATGTGTATAAATATTCAATTCACCATTACTGTTTAAAAGAATGGCTGGCACTGACTGATCCACAACTTGCCAAGAATATCCAGCTGATGACATCTCCACCGCCTTTCATGGTAAAAGGAATCTCGGAACAGGTATTTGATGGCTTTTGTGTGGGAGAACCTTGGAATATTCAGGCCAAACTTGAAGGCTATAGTTTTATCGTTGCAGCGAGCCAAAATGTCATTCCAAAAGTTGCCGACAAAGTCTTGGCCATGACCCAAGAATGGGCAGAACAGCATCCATTTACTGTAGAGGCAATGGTCAAGGCTGTACAAAAAGCGCAGGATGATTTAAAGCAGCGCAGCGATTTATCAGAAGTATGGGACATGCTGGTGGACTTTCAGATTATTCAGTTTGAATGTTCCGCCCAGCGGCATGTCTATGACTTTCACAAGATCAAGAATATTATCCGGAATTTTGTTGGGGAAAGTGCCGAACCGAAAGTCGATGATTTTATCTGGCTCCTGCAGCAGATGCAGAAATGGGAAAATCTTGATCTATCAGAAGATGATCAGCTACAGATTGCACAATCCTGTATTTATCAACAAGAATCTAGCACTGTTTAATACTTTGTATATTCCCATAAAAAAGACCCGGGAAAATTTCGGGTCTTTTTTATTTAACGTTTTATTTAGCTTAATGCTTGCTGTAAATCCAGTTGCATGAATTTTTGCAAGGACAATTTTCCAGCAATAATCTGATTGATGAATTGTGACATTTCATCATACAGAATCTCATAAAGCTGCGGCTCTAATGCCATATGTCTTAACTGAATCTGCAAATGCATCAAAAGTTCCTGCTGCTCGCATTCACCCTGCTCTAGGGCATAGACATAACCGAGCACTGCGCCTTTTAACACAGCATCAAATGGCAAGCTATATTTAAGCAAGGTGGCCAATGATCCCATAACACGCTCATTATGCTCAAGTTTCCTTAGAGGCTCACGACCTACACGTGCGCATGGATCCTGATAGGCATTGGCACAGGACTCACTAAAGCTTTGAGCCAGACGTTCAAGGTCTGAGGCATGTTTTGGAATCTGGTAGCAGAGACCATGCTTCACCTGAGCTAAGGCCTGATTCATAAATTTTCTGACTGTATGATCAGACATGGCAACACCAATAGTCTGATGTCCACGCAGACTGGCATACCAAGCCATCATCGCATGCACGCCATTCCATAAGCGGTTTTTAATCAGCTGGATATTGGCAATATCATCTACCAGAATCATCTGCCGCATTTTTGCCAGTAACGGACTGTTATTTTCCACATAAATTGGCATATCCGTTTCAGCATTAAACAGAATCAGATCCATCGATTGCAGGATATGGCTCGGCTGGAAATTACGACGCAGGTCTTCTATATATAAACCTGCCTGATGTTCCTGCTCGGCATTCAATGCGGTTGAATCATCCAGATCAACGGTGGATAAATCTTCATCCAGTTGATACTGCTTGAACATGTTGTATTTGATGCGTAACTGACGATACAGCTTCTGGTCAGATAGCTTGGAAACCATGCGATTGACCACGGTGTCACAGAAATAATGCTGATCCATAATCTTCTGTGCGGTCTGTTCATCAGTAATCGTTTGCAGACTGTTCAGAATCTGCTGCATCACCTGCTGTTTAGCACCGATTTTATTCAGGATAATGAGCACGGTCAGTGGCTGATCCTGCTGCTCATAGGCCAGATAACGTGCGTATAAGCCCTGTGCAATGACCTCTGCTTCAGAAACCAGTGCTTCCTCAGGTACGCAGACTGCTACAAGACTGGATTCAATATACATGTTCTGCATCTGTTCCAGATCATGCGCATCAATTACGCTCATAT
This sequence comes from Acinetobacter sp. 226, assembly GCF_048147925.1. Classification (NCBI taxonomy): domain Bacteria; kingdom Pseudomonadati; phylum Pseudomonadota; class Gammaproteobacteria; order Moraxellales; family Moraxellaceae; genus Acinetobacter; species Acinetobacter sp. 226. The sequence goes on from NZ_JAYWYX010000001.1 coordinate 96,823, forward strand.
TTTCAATACGCTGGTCAAAAGAATTCTGGCCATAGCGAATGCAGTAAGTGCCAAAAGCATTAACGCTAGATTGATACAGCGGATTACGTGTCGAAGCAATAATTTTGCGCGGACGAGTGTATCCATCCCAGTGTGATAATACCTGAGCCAGATAACCGCCCCCAATTGCACCAAAACCGTGAATCCCGACAGTCAGCTGATTGAGTGTTTGCGGAAAAGCGGTCTCCAGTTCCGGCATGTCCAGAACCGGAACAAACTGGTTCAGTTCTCCCAAAAAATCTTCGACCGTTTCATAATAATACTGGGCTTGTGCCAGCATGGACTCGTTCGGTATTTTGATATCCTTGAACAGCACCGTCATACCACCTGCATCATAGGCAGAACGCAAACCATTTTCAGAATCTTCAAACATCAGGCACTGGGCCGGGCTTAAATTGATTTTTTCGGCTGCACTGATAAAAATTTCCGGATGAGGTTTCCCCTGTCTAATCTCATCGCCGCACACCAGTACATCAAAAAACTTATAGACATTGGCATTGATCAGATATTCTTCTGCGATCGCACGGCGACTTGAAGTCGCTACCGCCATTTTCAGGCCTGCCTTGCGTAGGCGTTCCAATACCTGCAATAACCCCTTTTTAATGGGAACACCGTGATGACGTACATGTTCCAGTTCCAGCACATCGGCACGCTGGCGAATCTCGGCATAGGGCACATCCTGTCCATAACGCTCTTTGGCTAGCTGCTCTGCACTACGGGCACTGAGGCCCAAACACTGCATTAAATAACTTTCAGAAAATTCGACACCAATCAGCTCACGTGAAGCTTGCTGCAAGGTTTGAAAGCGCAAGCGTTCCGTATCGAACATGGTTCCATCCATATCGAAAATAGCGCCATGTAAGATTTGATTTTTAAACTCTAACATTGCTCCCCTTTTTATAATTCAATGAGTTAAGAAGTGAGCAATACCTTAAAGAAAAGCTGGGTCGAATTAAACCGATGTAAAGATATGAAATAGTTTTGATTATAAAACAACCAATAAAGACTAAAATTCTATGTTTTATGTTTGCATATGTAATCAAATTGTTAACTTAAGTAACTTATCATCCCTGTTTTTCGTTTTAAATTTTCTTTTGAAATATAAGAATATTTTAATATTTTGGCTGTTCCCACCCATAATGGCATTCATTTTGCTTATTCAGTATTACGTTTTATAAAATTTGTAATATTGAGGGGCAACACTATGAGTTACGTTGCACGTGAACTCAGTCAAAGAAATAAACTGCTACTTGGCTTGGGGTCTTTTTTAATACCAATTCTGATTTGGTGTGCGGTCAGCTATTTGCCATTTATCTGGCATCCACAGGTCGAGATTACCAATCCCGGTAGTGTGAGCTATTTACAGGTCAATAGTCGAATCGATAAAGACGTGTTTTTTTCCGCTGCCCAATCCGCAGTGGATCAGGGTCTGGCCCCACCTCAAGGCATCCTGGTCAATCCCATCTATTTGCCAGCACCGCATCAAGTGGCAATTGCATTGGTAACCGCGTTTACCACCCCTCCTGTTCAACCGAATGCACCCTGGTTTTATGAAAGCCTGTGGCACAGTATCAAGCTGGTCTTTACTGCATTCTTTATTTCTTGCCTGATTGGCATTCCACTCGGAATTTTATGTGGTTTTTCCAAGAAAATTTCCCTGTTAACAGAACCTTTTGTCGAGTTTTTCCGTTACTTGCCTGCTCCGGCTTTTGGTGCACTTGCCGTTGCAATATTGGGAATCAATGATGCACCTAAAATAGCCATTATTGTGATTGGAACCCTGTTCCAGATGATTCTGTTGATTGCTAATACTACTCGTCTGGTCGATCGCAGCCTGATTGAAGCCGGTTTCACCCTAGGCACCAATAAACTCAAAAGCCTGTTTCATGTGGTGATTCCAGCGGCTATGCCAGAAATTTACCGTAATCTGCGCGTGTTGCTGGGTTGGGCGTGGACGTACCTGATCGTAGCTGAACTGATCGGCAGCACCTCCGGAATTACCTGGTTCATTACCCAGCAAGCCCGCTATCAGAACTTTCCCAATGTCTTTGCCGCGATCCTGATTATCGGGGTGATTGGTCTGCTGTGTGATGTGATTTTAATGAAACTGGGACAACGCTTATTTAAATGGAAACCGGGAGCTAACTGATGCAAAACACTGAATTTAATACCCGCGAATACTTTGACAAGATTTATAGCCGTCCGGTGATTCTGGAAGCGAAGCAATTGACGCAAAAATTCAGTCATGGCAAAACTGAACGTACGGTTTTAAATGCACTCAATTTGAAAATTCATAAGCGTGAATTCATCTGTGTGATTGGGCCTTCCGGTTGCGGCAAGTCAACCTTTAGCCGTGTCGTCGCCGGTCTGGATCCTTATAGCAGTGGTGAGATTCTGGTAGATGGTCAGCCAATTACCGGCCCAAGTCCGGAGCGTGGCATGGTGTTCCAGGGCTATACCCTGTTTCCATGGAAAACCGTCAAGGAAAATGTCATGTTTGGTCCGCGCATGAAAGGCCAAAGTAGTGCAGCGGCCGAAGCACAGGCACGTGAATGGATCAATATCATTGGTCTGGAAAAGTATGAAAACCAGTATCCGCATGAGTTGTCTGGCGGGATGAAACAGCGTGTCGCGATTGCCCGGGCTTTGGTCAATGAACCAAAAATCCTGTTGATGGATGAACCTTTTGGAGCACTTGATCCACATACCCGGCAAAAAATGCAGCGTCACTTGATGGACCTGTGGCAAAACATTGATATCACCATCATTTTTGTGACCCACGATATGGATGAAGCCATTTTACTGGCCGACCGGATTGTGGCACTGAAAGCCAATCCGGGTGAAATCAAGGAAATTATCGAAGTTGATCTACCTCGTCCACGCCATCCAGACGTCATGCTTAGTCCTGAATTTAAACAGTTAAGACAACGTGTCGATTATCTTGTGCATGCTGAAGAAGATGAACTGGATCCGGCACTGGCAGAACTGCCAGTCATTCCGCGTATGACCAAGGTCAGCAGCAATAAATAATATTATCCAAAATGCCTTTGGGACGACCCGAAGGTTTTAATCGCTATGTTGGACGACCAACATTAGAGGTGATTGTCATGCAAGCGCAATATGTACTCCCACTGGTTGATATTTCAAAATTACAAAGTCCGGATTTAGCCGATCGTATTGAAGTTGCTCATGCTCTGGATCATGCCTGTAAAGAAGTCGGATTTCTTTATCTGCAAGGTAGCCAGTTTAATTTTGACTACGCCAAAGCCCTGATTGAAATAGCCCAGTCCTATTTTTCTCAGGATCTGGACACCAAAATGCAGCACTATATTGGCAAATCAAAAAACCATAGTGGCTATGTGCCGATTGGCGAAGAACAGTTTGCCGGCAACAGTTATGATTTAAAAGAAGCCTATGATGTCAATTATGATTATCAGGGTACACAAAAAAACTGTCCTTTACTTGGCCCCACCTTATGGCCAGACCATCCGGATTTCAAGTCTATTGTCAGCCAATACTACAGTCATCTGCGTGAGATCAGCCGGCAGATTTTTTCTGCCTTTGCACTGGCATTGGGCGTTCGTGAGGACTTTTTTGAAAGCAAAATTACTGATGCACCAAGTCAGCTACGCTTGATTCATTATCCCTATAATCCGGAAGTGCAAGATGCCGAAGGCATTGGCGCACATACCGATTACGAATGCTTTACCTTGCTGTTACCCACCGCACCCGGCTTACAGGTTTTGAATAAAGCCGGCGAATGGATCGACATTCCCCTGATTGAAAATACACTGGTGATGAATATCGGTGACATGATGGAAATTCTGTCAAATGGTAAGTATCTCGCCACCAAGCACCGCGTGAAAAAGGTCTCGGAAGAACGTTATTCGTTCCCGCTATTTTGCGCCTGCAATTATGACACCGTGATTGAACCGGTTATTCCCACTGAAAATTCCAAATATTCTGCCCTGATCGGGGGTGAGCATCTGTTTAATCAGACCGCCCAGACCTTTCAATATTTAAAACAGCGCGTTGCTAGCGGTGAACTGATCTTAAAAAATGCTGTACCACTTTCTTCTTTTGGACTTGAAGAACAGGCGGAGACAGCATCATGAATCTGTTTGAAGTGATTAAGACTTTAAAGCCCACTATCCCTCAGCCAGAGATTATTCCGGGCTTTTTATTCGGTGCTTTCCGGCGTAAAAGTATCAGTTTTTATAATGGCCTGACTGATGAAAATACCATTGTGTACTGGTTTCAGTCGCGCAGTTTTACCATTGATCTTCGTCTAAAAAGCCAGACGGGAACTGCTGTCCAGGAATGCCAAGGCTGGATTGGCAATACGCTTTGGGATAGCGCTAGCCAGCTATTGTCCTGGGAAGTGAAAGACTACGCCAATTACCAGAATCATGTGCAATGGCCGGAACCAGCCAGGTTGCATGCGATTGGCAACTGCATTCTGGAATTTTCTCCAAGTAATGTCTATGTGGAAGACTGGCGCCAGCAGGTACAGCACGGTTTATTTTTAGGGCTGCGGCTGCAATCTGCGATTGATGTTCAATCTGGTCAGACACTGGAAATGGATGGTGGTCTGATTATTTGTGGTGATCATATTGCTTATGCCCTGACGCGTTTGCCTGAAGTGCAAAGTGTAGTAGCTCAAATGGATTTGAAAGCAGTCGATCCGACCGTGTTTGCCTTGGTGGAAAGTTTTGAAGTTTCTATCGGGACTGATGGCCAAGCTAAAACTTACAGCACCCGCACAAGCGAAACAGGCAAAGCCTTTAAGCTGGAAAATTTTGAAGTTCTCAATGAAAGCAGTCTGGTTCAGCATGTCATTTTAGATGGTCGTCAAATTGACCTGATTTTTGAGCTGGATATATACCAGCCGGATTACCAATTTCAATATGCCACCCCCACGACTACACAAGCTGAAAGCTGGTTAAAGTCAGAACAGGATCACCTGATGCAGCATGCAGCACGGGTGTTATAGGGAGAAATATGTCTTTTTTATATCTTTCGATTGCCATTATTGCAGAAGTCATTGCAACTTCTGCATTGAAAGCTTCCAATGGTTTTAGCGTGCTCTGGCCTTCACTTGCCACCATTGCCGGTTATGCCGTTGCCCTGTTTTTCCTGTCATTGACCATGAAAACCATCCCGATGGGCATTGCTTATGCAATCTGGTCTGGTGCCGGTATTATCCTGATTTCAGCGGTTGGCCTCTTGGTGTTTAAACAGCAACTGGATCTTCCGGCGCTGATCGGGCTGGCGTTTATGATCATTGGCATTATTTTTATCAATGTCTTTTCCAAAAGTACGCAGCTTTAATTTTTTAATATTCATCTGATAGTAAAAATCCCCAGACCGGGGATTTTTTATGCAAGAGATCAGGCTTTATTGCAGCTCTTGTACCAGCGTTGGAACAATCACGCCATCCACGTTCATTTCAGTCGTATAAATGCCGTTAGCCACATTGAACTTGTTCACATGGTAGCTGGAACCATAGATCGAGTCGAAGCCATCACCTTTGGTAAAGACTTTCTTATTGGCGGCCAGATCCAGCAAATGCGTGCCATCAATGAACTGCATATAGGTTTTCGCATCGACACCGACACGTTTGGACATGATCTGCGCAGCGTCTTCTCGAGTCGCCGGGTCATTGATGTATTTGACGGTTTTATCCCAAACCTGAATCACCTTTTTCCATTGCTCTTTATTGGCTTCCAGATGGGCGGGATTCACGGTCAAGGTATCGTAGATTAATCCCGGCTTGTCTTTAGAGGTGAAAATGATTTTTGAACCGGCCACTGCAGATAGAGCCTGATTCGCCACTGGCTGCCATACCGCAATCGCATCAATATCGGGAGTGGCAAAAACCTGTGGCAATTCATTGGTCATGGTATTGACCAGTTTGACCTCATTCATGCCAATTTTGGCATCCTCTAGTGCAGTGGACAGTAACAAGTGATCGACCAGGCCTTTTTCAGTCGCAACTGTTTTACCGCGCAGATCCTGAATTGAGTTAATGCCATTCTTGGCAATAATTACGTCATTTCCAGCTGAATAATCAGTCGCCATGATCATCACACCCTTGGTACCGCCAGAGCCAGTGACCAGATTATCACCATTGGTGACCAGTACAGCATCCAGCTGATTCGCTGCGAATGCAGAGAGTGAAGCAGAATAGTCAAACCATTTAAAATCGGCATTAACTCCGGCATCTTCCAGCCAGCCTTTTTCAATCGCCACCTGCCAGGCCACAAATCCCGGCCAGTCACTATAACCAATCCGGATGGGCTGAGTCGTCACACGTCCTTCTGCCTTGGCACTTGGTTCAGGTACTTTAGCAGTATTGTCACAGCCACTAAAAAGGATTGCAGACAGTACGGAAACGGACATCAGTGCTTTTTTGATCATTTTGCGACTTCCCCTATGCATTCACATTTAAATTTGGTATTTGAAAGTTGTTTAGATTTCATAAATTCGCGCCAGCCACCGAAATGACTGATATCTGTTGCATCTTCAAGTGCATAGCCTTCACAGATAAAGCCTTTCACCCAAGTACCATCAATCAGCTGGACATTACCGATCCCCAAAGGTGCCGGAACTTCTGCAACAATGTCCCCGAACAGTGCACGTGGAATGTCCCAGACCTCTACTTCAATTGAAAAGCCTTTGGCGTTGTATTGCAGGCCAGGCTTTGGCGGTGTGGTATTTTTTAAAGCATAGAGTTTGTAATGTGAAGCAGTCCGGGTCTGCTTGATCAGGGTGCCACCACGTGTGGTCAGCTGAAAATTCAGTGGCATACCGGTCAGATGTGCACCGACGACAGCCAGTTTGACGCTGTGACCCGATGAGATTTCAGTTATTTTTTCATAGCTAAGTTCAGATGTGCCCAACTTTAACTGGCTTGCTTGCTGCCATTTTTGCCCGAATTTGGCCAGTGCTTCATCCATCCAGGCTGGCGCAATAAAGGTCACACCCGTTGGAAGACCATCGGCACGAATGCTGTTTGGTAGAGCCAAAGCCGACAGGTCGGCAAAATTGACAAAATTGGTATAAGCGCCCATATGGCTGTTTTTGACCAGAGGATCGGCTTCTACTTCTGCAATGCGATAAATAGTGGGTGCAGTAGGCACCATCAAGGCATCATAATCTGCCAGTGTATTTTGAATAATACGGCTCAGGCGGGCGCGTTCATATTCATCTTGCATGGCATCGACCGCATTGAACCGGTCTGCCTGCGCAATAATCTGGCCAATTACCGGATGGGTCTGCTCGCGTTGCACCATTTTTTCTACGGCACTGGTACGTTCAGCCACCCAAGAGCGATTGTAAAGTGCAGTCGCCAGTTGCTGAAATGGAGCAAAATCAATCGGCTCAACCGTATAGCCCAAGCTTTGTACACGTGCGATCGCCAGATTAAACGCTTTTTCAGTTTCAGCATCGCCATAAAATTCCAGTGTATCCGGAATGGCAATTTTCCCTTTTGAAAATTGGCTCGGTACATTTTGAGGATGTACTCGGGAATAATCATCACTGGCATCATAGCCTTGCATGACTTGCGCCACCTGCCAGGCATCATCCACCGTTAAGGCAAAAATCGAAATCACATCGATGGTGCGACAAGCCGGAATCAGGCCTGTAGTCGAGAACCAGCCTTTGGTCGGTTTGAGTCCGACAATATTATTGTGCCCTGCCGGCACACGTCCTGAACCTGCAGTATCTGTACCCAAGCTGAATGGTACTTGGCCATTCGCAACTGCCACACTGGAACCGGAACTTGAACCACCACTGATATATTCAGGATTAAAGCTGTTCTTCACCGCACCGTATGGAGAGCGCACCCCAACCAGACCTGTCGCAAACTGATCCAGATTGGTTTTACCCACGACAATCGCTCCAGCAGCTTTTAATTTGGCTACTGCGGTTGCATCGGAAGTCGCCAGATAAGCTACCTCTTTACATGCTGCTGTGGTATAGAACCCTGCAACATCAATATTGTCCTTGACTGCAAATGGCACCCCATAAAGTGGCAAGCTTGCACTATCTGCACCAGTCAATGCATCAATTTGTGCCTGTAATTGTGCTGCTGTCGCAATTGAAATCCAGGCATGATCGTCATTCTTAAACTCGGCAACATACTCAATCAGGTCACTAAGCTGGATATTGTTATTCTGGTAGGCGTGTTGCCAGTCCTGTACAGTCCATAAGTTGTGCACAGCTGTTCTCCTTAAGTGTGTTCGGTATTTTGTGGAATGGGCGGCATGACAGCATCCATCAGTTCGAGATGCCCTTTAATCACGCCTTTCAGTGCAATAAATTGTTCGCTAATTTCTTTCAGGTCACTGCTCGCGCCCTGCATCAGCATGACTTGCAGGATTTTTTCATCATCCAGCTGGATATGCAGTGAATTGATCACTTGTGCCAGATACTGCTGTTGCAGATCGACCAGCTGACTGCGCAGCGGTTTCAGACTGACGTCATAGAGCAAGGTGAGTGTGCCAACCATGACTTCATCGCGAATCACCAGATCATCAATCAGGTGACGGTTAATCATGTCGACAATGGCCTGCGAACGGCTTTCATAGTGCTGCTCGACAATTTTTTGATCCATTGCCTGAAGCGTTGTTTCTGGCACGGTGATACTGATCCGTGCCAATTTTTGTTTAGGCACGATGTTGATCCTTGGGTTGATATTGGGAAGACTGTTTAATGTGAAAGCCTGCGCGTACGCTGAGTAGCTCAACCAGAAAGTGAAGCCATGGATGCATTTTTTTATTTGATGTCGGATTGTTCACGTGCATCTCCTGTGGATATTACAAAACCAGAATTTCGTATTACTTAGGAAAATGCAGAAAGCGTGCCAGTTTTTAGTTATTTGGATGAGGTGAATAAACTTTTATAAAGGGGCGAAAAAAAGCCCCATAACAGTGAGATGGGGCTTGTTCTAAAGCAAAAGTAAGTTTTGTATTTCACCGGTTTATTCCATTTTGATGATCATGCCCTTGCTATTCTTTTTATACATGAATGGTTAACCGATGTTTGTGATTATGAGTGATCAAGTGTATTGCTCTCCTGTATTTATGTTGTATATAAATAAAAGCATAAAGCGTGCCACAATATAAAATAGAGTGCAATTTAAGCAGAATGCGTGGGAAATTAATTACATACGTAAAAAGAGGCAAAACAAGAATGATTTATTTTTTAAGTATGCTTAAAAAAATAGGCCATTTTGCACCATTGGGGTTCGAGGGTGCATCAAAGTGTGGCTAAGTGATTCAGGCCGTCATCTATTAAGGTGTTATACTGCTAAAATAAAGACCAACCAGATTTGAATCAATCACTATTTCATAACTCATTTGAAAAGTAATGAATTGCTGCTAAATTAGCTCCCATATTTGGGGGCTTTTTATGACTGAAAAATTATATTATTGGGCTGAAAACTTAGACAATTATACTTCAGACAATGAAGTCGACTACGATAAAATTATAGAAATAAAAAGATTAAACTTTTTTATTGGGAAAAATAATGCAGGGAAAAGTCGTTTTCTAAGATCATTATTTCAAACTATAATTGACTTTCATTCTTTAAATAGCCTAACTCATCATGAAGATATTAAACATATTGAAAATTTAGTCAATTCACTAGCAGAGTATAGCTTTAGCCTAGATAATAGATCAGGTTATCAAAAAACACATCTATTACCCCATATAACTAATATTTTAAATGCACCTTTATTTCCTAGAGCTGAGTATAAAAGATTTTTTGATCAACAATTTAATGATTTATCTAGATATACTCATGCTAATACCAAAGAATTAGAAACATTTTATGAAAAAATTAAAAAAGATATAGATCACTTTAATAACTTTTTAGGTTTTAGCAAAAAATCCTATATTCCTATACTAAGAGGTATGCGCCCTGTTAATTTAGAAGAAAATAAAAAAGCCTATTATGAGCGTACCCATAAAGATTACTTTATGGATAAAGAATCAAACGGAGAATGTTTAGAGAATAGAAAATTTAATTTATCAAACATAATTACAGGTGAAGGCCTCTACCATGAACTTAAAATTCACCTTTTAGGCGAACCAGAACAACGTGAACTGATTAAAAAATATGAAGAAAAATTAAGCGAATATTTTTTTGATAATGAACCTGTTTCACTTATCCCTAAGCATGATCAAGATGTTGTAAATATTAAAATAGGTAGTGATAGGCAATTCCCTATTTCACAGTTAGGTGATGGTTTACAACAAGCAATCATTTTGACTTATGAAGCATTCATCAACAAAGATAAAAGACATGCTTTCTTTATAGAAGAGCCTGAGTTACATATGCACGCAGGTATGGTTCGTCAGCTTATGAATTTCTATTTGGATGAAACTGACCACTATTATTTCTTTACAACGCACTCCAATCATTTACTCGATATGGCAGATGAATCTGACCAAGTCATAATTCAAAAATTTGTAAAACAACCGAAAATAGATAACCCAAGCGAATTTGATTTTAAAATTAAGCGTTGTGACCGAGATCGTGACCTACTTGCTTCATTAGGCGTACGTCCTTCTTCTGTTTATTTGGCGAACTGTACGATATGGGTAGAAGGCATTACCGATCGGCTCTATATCACTAAATATATGGAAAAATATTTAGCTGAATTAGAAGAATCGAATGAAGAGCTTTATAAAAAGTATCGTCGTTTTATGCCGAATTATCACTATACATTTGTAGAGTATGCAGGAAGTAATTTAGTGCATTGGTGCTTTAGTGATACATATGCTGATCAATTGGAAGCTAAAGGTTTAAGTGCTAAAGCTGTCGCAAGTGAAATGTTACTCATTGCTGATGGTGATATTCAAGGTAAAGCTGATCGTGTAGAAGTTTTAAAGCGTGAGTTGAAAAAAGATAATTATTTAATTTTAGAGTGCAAGGAAACAGAAAATACTCTGCCGAAAGAGGCAATCATTAGAGTAGCTCAAAAAAAGTTTAGCAAGATGCAAACTAGAACTAAACAGGGGTTTACTATAGAAAAGTTAGATTCAATCACTGCATCTGATTACTTTGATCATAAAGATTATGGAATAGGAAAACTATTAGACGATCAAATACGAAATACCAGAACATCAACTGATAAAACTGCATTTGCTGATGGTAAAGGTGTAGGTACAATAAAATATAAACTAGATTTCTGCCGAGAAATCATCAAAGATTTCGATGAAAAACCTGATTGGGAATTTACACCAAAAGCCAAAGCGTTATGTGAACGAATATTTAAGCATATCGAAAAATGTAATTCTTAAATCTCCCCTAACCCCTCTTTAATAAAGAGGGGAAATTCCCTCCTTTGAAAAAGGAGGGTTAGGGAGGATTCTTTAAGCCACTGGCGCCAACGTAAACAACACTTGTCCCGTTTTTACCGTCTGCCCTTTTTCAATCGTAATTGCTTCAACCTTCATACGCTCAGGCGCAATAATTGGAATCTCAATCTTCATTGCTTCAATCACAGCTAAGGTTGCACCTTCTTCCACAATATCCCCCGACTGACATTCAATTTTCCAAATTGAACCCGGCATATGCGATTCCACCGCACAACCACCTTCAGGCACTTCAACACCTTCGCCATCATCTACAGCATCCAGACTTTCAGACACATATTCTGCAAGCCCTGCTTCATGCCAGCGTTTACGTTCAGCATCAAAGTTGGCTTGTTGCACTGCTTTAAAGGCAGAAATGGACTCTTGGTTTTCGATTAAGAAGTCATTGTATTCTTTCAGGTTCAATACACCATCTTCAATACGCAATTTTAAACGACCGGCTTTAAAGTCCTCACGCATTTGCATGAGTTCAGCTTCAGACACTTCATAAAACTTAATCTGGTCAAAGAAACGCAATAACCACGGCATACCTTGTTCAAAGTCTGGGTTTTTACGGTAGCGTGACCACATTTGCGAGGTACGACCGACAAACTGATAACCGCCCGGACCTTCCATACCGTATACGCACATATACGCACCGCCAATACCGACAGCATTTTCAGGTGTCCACGTACGCGCAGGGTTATATTTGGTGGTGACTAAACGCTGACGCGGATCAAGTGGCGTTGCCACAGGCGCACCCAAATACACATCGCCCAAGCCCATGACCAAATAACTCGCGTTATAAACCACGTCTTTCACGGCTTGTTTGTCTTTTAAACCATTAATACGACGGATAAATTCGATATTGTCCGGACACCACGGTGCATCAGGGCGCACGGTTTGCATATAACGTTCGGTTGCAAGTTGGGTCTGTGAATCTTCCCACGCAAGCGGTAAATACACAGTACGTGATGGCACTTGCATCTCGGTGACATCAGGCAGTTGCTCTTCAGCGACTTGAAGCATACGCAGTAACTCAATCTGATCGAGCTGAGTCGAATCAAAATGAATTTGTAGCGAACGAATACCCGGTGTCAGGTCAATAATGCCTTGAATGTGTTGATCTTTCACCCATTGCATCAGTGCATGAACACGGAAACGCAAGTTTAAATCTAAAACCAGTTCGCCATATTCCACCAACATATAGTTGTTTCCGGCAGGACGATACACCACATCAGGCGTGCCATTTTGACCTTTTAAGGTATCTAAAATGGCAGATTTCAACGTGCTGATTTCAGGATAGAACGATTCATCAAAAGTGACAGCTTGCGTATCTTGAGCATTTAATTGCGCATGATATTTTTCATTCAGCAATTTCGCTTGATGGTAACTCACAGGCACAAATTTGACTTTATCGCCTGCTTTGAGTTGACCGAGTTTCCACAGCTCAGAATTGATCACTACCGCAGGACACACGAAACCACCGAGGCTTGGACCATCTGGACCGAGAATAATTGGCATATCACCGGTGAAATCAATCGCACCAATCGCATAGGCATTGTCATGAATATTGGATGGATGCAGACCTGCTTCACCACCGTCCTGACGAGCCCATTCAGGTTTTGGTCCAATCAAACGGATACCGGTACGGCTTGAGTTAAAGTGAATTTCAAACTCGTTGGCAAAGAAGGTATCAATGTCGTTTTTGGTAAAGAAATCCGGCGCACCATGTGGACCATACATCACCGCAATTTCCCAAGAGTTTGAGAATGCAGGGATTTGATCTTCTATTAATGCTTTGACGTCATCGGATGTAAATGCCGTGATTGGAAGCATATCTCCAATCAGTAAATTACGCCCTGCATGACCGCCAAACTGACCCAAGGTAAAAGTCGCTTGTGAGCCTAAATATTCAGGCACATTCAGACCACCTTTAATCCCGATATAAGTACGGCAACCTGTGGCGATCTTGCCACATTTCAGCATCTGACCTTTACGCACATTCACAGTTTGCCACATCGGGACAGACACACCATCCAAAGTCGATGGCATATCGCCACCTGCTAATACAATTTGGCTATCGCAATGGAATTTTAAGCTTGGACCTTGCAAAGTACATTCAAGCCCTGCGGTATTGGGTGCATTGCCTAACAATTGGTTCGCGACATTTAAAGACAGCGGATCAATCGCACCTGATGGTGGCACACCAACATCCCAATAGCCCAAACGACCTGTGACATCTTGCACGGCAGTTTGAATGCCCGCTTGTAAGACTTCAATTTTTTGGGTTTTCCATTCAAAGGTATTTAAAAAGCGCGTGGTCTGTGTACCGGCTTTAAATACATCGCAGTCGATAATGTTTTGTAGATATTCAAGATTGGTTTCAATGCCTGCCACTTGGGTTTTAGCCAGCGTGTCGGTCATGGTTTGAATTGCTGATTCACGATCATCTGCTGTGACAATGATTTTGGCAATCATCGGGTCATAGAAAGATGAGACATTTGAGCCTGTTTCTACCCATGTTTCATTACGGGCATTGGCATCAAAATCAACATGCGTCAGCAAACCTGCACTTGGTTGGAAATTTTTGATTGGATCTTCGGCATAGAGACGTACTTGGATCGAATGACCTTTAGATTCAAGTTTTGATGTTGGGGCAACCCAATCACCACTGCCTAAAGTCACCATCCATTCAACAAGATCGACACCAAAGACTTGCTCAGTGACGCCATGTTCGACTTGTAGACGAGTATTTACTTCCAAGAAATAAAATTCTTGCGTGTCGGTATCCATCACAAATTCAACTGTACCTGCGGAGCGGTAATTCACCGATTGCATCAATTGAATCGCGACATTTTGAATATAGGCACGTTGCTCATCGTTGAGATGTGGTGCAGGTGTTTCCTCAATCACTTTTTGGTTACGACGTTGCACCGAACAATCACGTTCACCTAAAGCTAAGACTAAACCATTGCCATCACCAAAAATTTGCACTTCAATATGACGGGCATTTTGCACAAATTTTTCGAGGTACAAACCTGCATCTTTAAAGTTGACTTGTGCTAAATAAGACACGGTTGCATAAGCATCTTTCAGCTCTTCCGCATTCCACACCAAGCGCATGCCGATGCCACCACCACCTGCTGTACTTTTCAGCATCACAGGATAGCCAATACGTTCCGCTTCAAGCAGTGCTTCAGCTTCATCAGCCAATAACTGACTACCCGGAAGTAACGGTACATTGGCTTGAATTGCAAGCTCACGTGCCGTGTGTTTTAAACCAAAGGCTTTCATCTGTTCCGCATTTGGTCCTAAGAACACAATGCCTTGTGCTTCACACAAATTACAGAATTCCGCATTTTCAGACAGGAAGCCATAACCCGGATGAATAGCTTCTGCCCCAGTTTGTTTGGCAACTTCTAGGATTTTATCGACATTGAGATAGCTTTGGCTTGCAGGTGCATCACCAATCAACACTGCTTCATCGGCTAAAGTCACATGCAATGAATCACGGTCCGCTTCTGAGTAGACCGCAACAGATTGAATGCCGAGTTTTTTAAGGGTACGAATGACACGACACGCAATTGCACCACGGTTGGCGATGAGTACTTTATTAAACATGGCTTACTCCTCGCCTTCACGGATGATTAATTGGATTTTTGTTGGGTTATAGGCATTACATGGGTTATTCAGTTGCGGGCAATTCGAGATCAGCACAATTAAATCCATCTCCGCTTTAATTTCCACATATTTACCTGGTGCAGAAATACCATCATCAAATTTCAGGTGACCGTCTGAAGTCACCGGTACATTCATAAAGAAGTTAATGTTTGGACCGATATGGCGCACATTCAGACCATGCTTTTTCGCAATCGGATGTTGCGACAATGCGATCATGAAATTATTACGGCAACTGTGCATTGGGTATTTGTCATGGGCATAACGTACGGTATTACTTTCACATGAACATGCACCGCCTAAAGTGTCATGGCGACCGCAATTGTCATCATTAATGGTGGCGATTTTATTGCCAAAGTTAGTATATAAAGTTGTGCCTTTTTCGAGATAAATTTGACGGTTCATCGCCAAAGTATCGGTTGCGCTATAACGCTCTTCAGGGTTATGTGCGGAAATAAATAAGGTATCCACCGCCTGATTGCCTTCTAGATCCACGATGCGGAAATACTGGCCTTTTTTGACTTCGCACATCCACGCTTCACCGGCAGGACAAACTTCGCTGAGTACTGATTTTTCTAGGTTTACTAATGCAGTCATGATTATTCCCCTTAAGCAGTTAAAGCGTAGTAGCGGTTATTATTTTGGAACGCACGCTGATTTTGCGGGCATGAATCACGGCAGACATCGGTGTCGCCTAAAGGAAGTGCTTTAAACAGTGAGAGTTGAATATCAGCGGGTACATATTCAGATGAGTTATCTAAGGCATGCGGTGCGCTAGATAAAAACACCAAACAATCCATTTCAAAGCGCAGTTCAATCACTTGATCGGTATTGTCAGACTTCACATAAGACAAGTTGCCGTTGTCATCCGGTTGAACTTTTGAGAAGAGGTTTAAAGTATTGCTTAAGTCCGTAGCCGATAAACCAAACTTGGTCATCTCTAAAAGCAGACTGTCTTTGCCATTGCGGTACATATCGTTACGGGCATCCTGGAAGGTCTTCGTGCCAAACTGTGCTTCAATTTGCGGTGCGGTACTTGGTGCACAAAAAGCATCATTCCAACCGTGGTCATCTTTGACAATTGACACCATCGCACGACCCAAATCTGACGCCAAAATGTGCCCTGTACTTAAAAATGCGCTGTGTTGACCTTTAAGGCTGTCTGGCATGTTATAGGCTTCAAGCTTGTCTTCACTATTCACACAAAACAGTGAAACATTGGTATTTGCGCCCAAGGATTTGAGTTGTAAAACTGCGCCACGTTGAATGCGCGCTGACCAGTGATGGCCACCCGGTAAAAGTTCAGTCCAAAGTGCGGAATCTTCGTGATAAGTAGTTGTGCTCATAACAGCCCCTGCATCTAACTTGTACGGTTTACCTCCCGGGCTTTTATCCCTCCGTGTAGCTTTGGTTTTAGAAAACCTAGCCGTGAACTCTCGGTCGCAGACCTACATGAATCTTCATGTATCGGAACCCTAGATCACTTTATGATTGATTAGATAGATGCAAAGGCTGTGCCAAACTGGTAATACTATTTTTTATATTCGTAATACTTTTTTTTGAGATGGAACTGATCACTTCAGGTGCAAGGCTCTGAAAAAGGCATCAAGATGTACCAAAATAAAAAAATCCCGGCTTGAACCGGGAGTTTAAAATCTAGAGATGAGAACTCAATCAAACTATTTAAGTTGTAGAGTTATTTACTTAAAATCTCATGCAGCATATTGCGTAACCATTGATGGCTGGTTTTATGATGACAGGACATATGCCAATACTGCTTTACGGAATAGGTCGGGAACGCAATTGGCGCATTAAAGATCTTGAGATTGCCACGTGATAACAGGACTTCACTCAAATAATAAGGCACGGTCGCAATCGCATCGGTTTCCTGCACTACCAGTCCGACTCCCAGATAACTTGGCAGACGCATTAGAATGTCACGCTTAAGTTCCAGATTCAGCAATTCATTTTCAATATGGTAATGCCCCATCCCGGCATCAATATCGATATGCGTTTCACGTAAATACTCTTCGGTCGTGATGCTGTCACCCGTGAGCCGCGGATGATCTTTCGCCGCGATCACTACATAATATTGCTCAAACAGTTTCTGCTGATAAAAGCCATTCTCCAGATTTGGCAAGAAGCCCAAAGCCAGATCAATCTCGCCATTGGCCATTTGATAGCTGGTTTCTGACGTAATCGGACGCACATTCAGACGGATATGGGATGCATGCTGCTTCAGATACTGGGAAATTTTTGGCAATAACACCAGATGGGATACATCGGTCATCGCCAGTGTAAAGCGCTGCTGTGAAGTGACCTGATCAAAATTGATCGTAAAATTATTGATTGCTTCAACTTTGCTCAGTGCTTCGCTGACCAAGGGAAAGAGCTGTTTGGACAGATCCGTAGGTAGCATCTCATTACCAATACGTAAAAATAAAGGATCACCATAATGCTGGCGAATTTTATTCAGCAGATTGCTCACCGCTGGCTGGCTCATATCTAAATGATCGGCTGCCTGAGATACGTTTTTAAATTTATAGACATAATAAAAAATACTGAGCAATTTACAGTCAAGTTCAAACACAGAAATACATTTCCTTTAACTTTCTCATCATTCGGACAGGTCTTTCATCCGCATAAGTCTATTGAGGGTCAGATTAAAATATAACACTTCGCAACTATTTTCAGGATTAAACTCGCTGTAATTTTCCGTAAACAAATACTTTTGCCAGATGAATACATCCATTAAAAAGTACCTTAGCGTAAAATTTCCAGCCCGGTTTGTTCAGGTCAGTTAAACATTTAAATCGTATGCGATATACTCAGCCACACCCAATAGATGGTGAAAATACAGAGAAATCTTATATGTTTCAGGATAAAAAGCTGGTCTGTTTTGATCTGGATGGTACGTTGATTGATTCTGTAGGCATCTGGAATCAGGTCGATGCAGCCCTGATTGATGAGCTCTCCAACAGAAAAGTCGATTTACATGAGATTCAGCAACAACGCGATCTTCAACTTACCGCCATGAGACATAGGCCAGATCCTTATCTGGAATATTGTGGATTTTTAAAAGAACAATACGGTTTTGAACCAGCTAAAGAAGAAGTAAAAAATCGTCGTTATACAATTTCCCGACATTTTCTGGATGATATCGTCGAGTTAAAACCTCGGGCCGACCTCTTGGTTCAGGCTTTAAAACAGCAACAGATATCTCTGGCTCTGACCACCACCACCAGTTTATTCAATGTACAGCGCTATCAGGATAACAATCGAAATATTAATTCTAAAATCAGCTTTGATAAGGATTTTGCCTTGATTCTCACCCGTGAAAATGTCCAGAATATTAAACCTCATCCCGAGGTTTACCTGAATGTTTTGCAAACCTTTAACCTTCGACCTGAGGAATGTCTAATTATTGAAGACTCTTTAGTCGGTGTAGAAGCAGCAAATCATGCGGGCATCGAGGTGGTGGCAATTTATGATCAGCACTCCGCTCATGAAATAGATTTGATCAAAGCCAAAGCGAATTATTTTGTCGAAGATTTTGCTGAATTATTAAGTTTCCTCCCATAAAGCATTCCTAAAAAAAGATGTCATGCTTTATCCTTGCACATGACATCTTTGATTTTATCTTGTGCGTAAAATTCTCGCTGACTATTTGGCTTTTTTGTAGACTGAACCTGAACCGACCAGATTTCCGGTTTTCTCATCGATTGCGAAATCGACCATACCTGCACCTGCGTTCAACTGAAGCAGGCCATTTTCGCTCACTGCTGCGGGCATTGGATTCTTTTTCTCGGTTTTACCGGTTTCCTTATCTTTAATAGTATTGGTTATCAGATAATTTTTACCATTTTTGGAAATAACCAGAATATTTTCAAGTTTTGGATTTTCCATGGTGTTTTTCCAATTGCCCTGATAATCTGGTGCTGGCGTTTCAGGGGTATTACAAGCTGTTAGAAGCACTAATAATGGGATTGCTGAAAAATATTTAAGATATTGCAAAATTGAGACCTTAGATGATAGAACGCGGCCATTATAAAAAGAAGGGACTGTGCCTAAACCATCAACTTGTAGGTGAAGCGTTTCGACCGTAATGAGTTTGTCTAACCTTCGTCATTTTTTTGAAAATGATCTTCATATTCCATTCATGAACTGGGGTGATAAAAAAATCCTCAATAAACCATCCAAATCTATTGAGGAGTACCAAACTGGATAACTGAGAAACTTGAAATAATTAACTCACCAGCTTCGCCTTAAAGTAACTGAACACTGATTTTACTGCGTGAGTTTTTCCGGTAATTTGCTGATTCCATTCATTTGGCAAAGAACATTTTGCCAGTCTTACCCATACGGTAGAAAACTGTTTCATAAAGCTGGCTTCGTTGTAGTGAATACCATATTCTGCACAGAGTGCTTTGACCTTTGGAGCAACCTCAACATAACGGTTGGCCGGCATATCCGGGAACAGATGATGCTCAATCTGATGGCTCAAATTACCACTCAGTATATGCAACCATTGGGTACCGCTAAAATTGCTCGAACCACGAATCTGACGGACATACCATTCTGCACGGGTTTCCTTATCGGTATTGTCCATTTCAAAGGTTTCGGCATCTTCAGTGAAATGTCCGTTAAAAATAACAGCAGAAGCCCACAGGCTACGGATCACATTGGCAACGGCATTACCGGTAAATACTGGAATGGCATTTGGGCCAGCAATCAGCGGGAAAAATACATAATCTTTTAACACCTGACGGCGCATTTTTTTGCGTAAAGGAGCTGCTTCTTCCCAGACTTCTTTCCAGGTCTTGGTTTTATAGGCAATCACGTCTTCCAGATGCAGGCGCTGCAAGCCAACATACCATTCGAAAAACACCATTAACTGAATGCCCAATGGAATATTGAACAGGAAACGTGGTTCCCATTTTTGGGATTCACTGACTCGAATTAGCCCATAACCCACATCATGATCCATCCCCACAATATTGGTATAGGTATGATGAATATAGTTATGCGTATATTTCCAGTCATCGCCGGTTGAAATCGTATCCCAGTCATAGGTCACACCATTCAGACTCGGATCATTCATCCAGTCAAACTGGCCATGCATGACATTGTGGCCGAGTTCCATATTTTCCACGATTTTGGAAAGACCGAGCAGACCTGTCCCAGCCAGCCATACCGGTGGTAACCAGCCAGCAAACATCAGCATGCCACGTGAGGCAATTTCACTATAGCGGACAAAGTTACGGATTTTATAAATATATTCGGCGTCTTTTTCCCCCAGATCATCCATGACCTCGCGGCGGATTGCATCGACTTTGGCACCAAATTCCTCAATCTGTTCAGGACTGAGAAATTGGCTTTTGCTATGTCGTTTAAAATCAATTTGCATATTCATGGGAGCACCTTCTTATAGTTTAATTAATGGCTTATCAATAGGTTATAGATTAATCACCACAGGACTCACTGCCTGGGAAATGCACAGTTTGATCTGGGTATTGTTGCCATGATCAACTTCACCGGTCAGGACGTTGCGTACCGAACCACTGACTTTGGTACAGGAACAGGTGTTGCAGATTCCCATCCGGCAGCCATATGCAGGACGCAGGCCTGATTTTTCAGCACTTTCCAGTAAAGTGGCCTGGGCCTGAAACTCTTGCTGCGATCTTAAAAACTGTACCGGCTGCGCCTTAATTTTCTCATCGACTGCAATCTGGAAATATTCTGAATGAAAATTGGCTTTCAAATCCAGTTTATCGATGATTCTCAGTGCAGCTTTCATCATCCCGGCAGAGCCACAGGCATAAATTTTTCGCTCTGCCAAATCTGGCACTAGCTTTTGTAATAAGCCTTGGGTTAGATGCTGCTGGTGTTCCAGCGTATTGAAATGGTGATATTTCAAGTTTTGATGCATTAAAGCCAAGGTTTTCAACTCCGCATGAAAAGCATCATCTCGAGTGAAATAAACTAGGTCAATCTGTTCCAGAGAATGAATGACCGCTTTTTGTAGCAAGGAATAAATTGCGGTAATACCACTGCCTGAAGCCAGAAATAAAATCGGCTGGGTGGATTTTTGCAATGTGAACTCGCCTTGGGGCTGAGATATTTCGACCACCGCACCAATTTGCATCAGGCTTAAGGCACGTGAAACTTTCCCCTGCTGTTTTACTGCAATAATCAGATCGCCATTTTTTAATACCGTCACTACTGAATAATGTCGCTGATGACGTACACCATCGAGCCTGATGGTCACTGCAATATTCTGGCCGGCCTGAAATGACTTGATGTTAAAATTATGATTCGGACGTAAATGAATCTTGAAAAAGTCAGGGCTGATAGCTTGAATACTCATAACAGCAGCTTTAACTTTTTTAATTGCCCAAGTTGGATGGATTTTTTCACCAATAAAATCAATGAAATCTTCCCGTATCCAATGCGGCTGATAGGTTGGCATGCTTGTCATTTTTATCCCCTTATCCGCAGACAGTTTCATTAATGTACAACTGTCTAATTATTATATTGTTCAGGATAAAGAATTCTCATGCTCAGACCATGTCAATACAGGTCAAATTATGTGCTCACCCCCCACAATATAGCTTTTTGTCTAACAATATTCGCTAAAAGTATCGATTCCAACGCTATATCTTGAGAAAAAGAATTTTAAACTTGTACCTCTATCGAATGTTTACATAAAAAACTGACCTCTATTCGAGATCAGTTTGTTGAGTAGCATGTTAAGAGAACTCTTTTGAACTGGACGCTCTAACCTGCCGCCTGTTCCAAAAGAATGGTCCCATATAATTCACGCAGATCCTTTTTCAGCATTTTACCAGTACCACTCAGTGGAATCGCATCAACGAACACGACTCGATCTGGAACCTGCCATTTGGCAACTTTGTCTGCATAATAATCCAGCAGATCAGTCTCAATTAGCTGGCTGCCCGGCTTTATAATGGCAATTAATACGGGACGCTCATCCCATTTAGGGTGCTGGGCAGCAATCACGGCAGCCATCGCAATTTCCGGATGTCCCATGGCAATATTTTCCAGATCTACCGATGAAATCCATTCCCCCCCAGACTTGATTAAATCCTTGGAGCGGTCGCTGAGTTTCATAAAACCATCCTGATTCAGCGTGGCAATATCGCCGGTATCGAACCAGCCATCCTCTGTCAGTGCAGATTCTTCCTTGCCAAAATAATGACTGATGACCCAATGGCCCTTAACCTGTAAGTTTCCTGTGCTAAGTCCATCACGTTCAATTTCATGCGTACCTTTTTCTGCATCGATCAAACGTAAATCAATCCCGAATGGCGGACGGCCTTGAGACAGACGAATCTGCAGTTTTTCTTCATCCGACAGAGACAAATGTTTGGTCTTGAGCTGATTGGCTGTACCCAGTGGACTGATTTCCGTCATGCCCCAGGCATGGATCGTTTCGCAATTAAACTGTTCTTTGAACGCTTTGAGCATGGCCGGTGGGCATGCCGATCCGCCCACTACATTCCGTTTTAGGCTTTCCAGTTTTGAACCTGACTGATTTGCTGCTGCAATCAGCCCCTGCCAGATGGTCGGAACCCCAAGTGCTACCGAAACCTTATAGGTATCAATCAGGTTAACCAGACTTGTCCCGTCCAGACCCGGTCCCGGCAGGATCAGGGTACATCCCACCATCGCGGCAGCATAGGGAGTGCCCCATGCATTGACATGGAACATCGGTACGACAGGCAACATAATATCGGCAGCTGAGACATTTAATGAGTCAGGCAAAATAATTGCATAACTATGTAATACAGTAGAGCGATGGCTATACAGCACACCTTTGGGATTACCTGTGGTTCCAGAGGTATAACACAAGGAACTTGCCGAGTTTTCATCAATCACTGGCCATTCGAAATCTGCATTTTGTCCAGCCATCAGGTCATCATAAAATTGTACTTCCGGAATCGCTTCTGTCACTGCCGGATCAGCCGCATCCAGACAGATGAAATGCTCTACAGAGGTCAGCAGTGATTTCACTGCTTTAATTAAAGGAACAAATGTCTTGTCGAATAGCACCACACGGTCTGCGGCATCGTTCATAATAAAAATCAGCTGTTCAGGAAACAAGCGCGGATTAATGGTATGACAGACCAGACCACTACCAGAAATGGCATACCAGGATTCTAAATGGCGGTGATTATTCCAGGCAATGGTTGCGACCCGATCTCCCTGCGCCAAGCCAAGTTGTTGCAGCACATTGGCAAAACGTTTCGAGTTTTGGTGAATTTCGCCCCAATTGGTAACTTTAATACTGCTATCAGTATTTTTGGAAATTACTTCGGTATCTGCATGATAGCGTCCTGCATGTTCAATCATGCTGCTGATCAGTAAAGGCTGAAACATCATATTTCCGAGCATTCTCCACTCCTTTGTGCTTGTTATTGGTCCGTGTATTGATATCGTTGTTATATATGCATGATGGCTCGGTCTGAGACCGTGACATAATTTTTATCATCATGTGGACTGAATTTAGCAAGGAAATCTGGGTTTGTAAGTATCGAATTGTGACAAATTTACAGAAGTGACTCTGGCGTATAAAATAAGAGCACGATTTATATAGAAATAAAAAAACTCTTCATAGAAAGAGTGAGCCTGATATTCAGTTTAATAATCGTGTATTGATTGAATGTCGACTGGCTTAATACAGCTATCCCATTTAATGGTCATGTTTAATAGGGATACTGACCTTAGAAAAACAGTACAACAGGTTAATGTAACGCATGTTTGAAAATAAACTGACATCCACCCTGGTCTTAATTTGTTATATTAAGCATATTAAAATATGCTATAAATCAAAATAATTAGAACAGTCTTAGTTCAGAAAGTGTATGTATAAGTCTGAAAAGTTGGCACAGACGATCCGTCAAATGATTGAAAATGGCGTATGGAAAGCGTATGAAAAATTACCTTCCCTTCGTGAACAGGCCCAATTATCCGGCTATAGTCTGATGACAGTACTGAATGCCTATCAGGAACTCGAAGCCCAAGGTCTGGTCTACGCCAAAGATAAATCAGGTTATTTTGTTGCAGAACGTGCCCAGCCATTCACCCGTAAACAGCCCGTCCAGATTGGTTTAAATTCCAGAATCCAAATCAACTCGGTAGTTTTTAACTTCTTAAAATCAACTCAGCCAGCCGAAATTGTACCTTTTGGTTCAGCATTTCCTAATGCAGAACTATTATATAACGCCAAATTCATGCAGATTCTGGCGCAGCAGGCCAAAAGAAAAAGTAGTTATAACAATCAGAATCACATGCCGCCTGGCAATCAGGACTTACGACAACTGATTGCCAACCGCTATCAACTACAAGGAATCCCATGTCATCCCAATGACATTGTCATTACATCCGGTGCACTAGAGGCATTAAACTTGTCCCTGCAGGCCTTAACTCAACCGGGCGATTTTATCCTGCTACAGCAAACCATATTTTATGGTGCCTGGCAGGCAGCCGAACGTTTGGGGTTGCAAGTGATTACGATTCCTGAACACCCACAATTCGGCTTTGATCTGGAATCATTTGAACAGGCTTTAAAACAGTATCCGATCAAGGTGTGCTGGCTAATGCTGAATGCACATAATCCGATTGGCTTTACTGTTAATCCGGAAATTAAGCAGAAAATTGCAGAACTTTTATATAAATATCAGGTGTATTTGATTGAAGATGATGTTTATCAGGAATTAAATTACGGTTCAGCCAAACCGCTACCAGTTAAATACTTTGACCAGCACCAGAAGGTGCTGCACTGTGCATCTTTTTCCAAAACGCTGGGGATGGGTGCACGCGTAGGCTGGGTGTATGCCGGTCCATTTTCTGATGCCATTCAGCATTTACAGCTCATGAGTACTCTAACTGTTAGCCCCTTACTTCAAAATGCGCTGGTCGAGTTTATTTCGCACCATCATTATGAAAAACATTTAAGGCATTTAAGACAGCATTTAGAAAAGTATAAAAAGAAATTTTATCAGGAACTTAAAGCACGTTTAGGAAGCATCTGTGAAATTTACTATTATTCCAGCGGTTATTTCCTCTGGATCGAATTGCCTGAACAACTTGACGGTCAGGTTTTATATGAGCAACTGATTCAGCAGAATATTGCGATTGCCCCTGCACTGCTGTTTAGGCCGGATCATGCCAGCCAACATTATATTCGTCTGAATTGTTCTTATGAATGGACAGCCAGAATTGAAAAATCGATCAATCTGCTGGCAGAAATCATTCTTCAAAATCGCAAAAGCGTGGATTGATTCATCCACGCTTTTAAAGTGCTTCTGCTAGATTGCTAAAGTTTAGAAACTATAAATTGCGACTGCATTAACTCGGTTGTCTTCACCTTTAGTACTGCCATTTGGTGCTGCCACTACGGCTTCACGTTCACCATATACATATTCCAGGCCGAAACTCAAAGGTTTTGTTGGGCTATAGAAAACATTTGCCCAAGCTTGCCAGAGGTCTTTGTTAATAGCGGTTGGATTTGCGCTGGCAGCGATATATGCATTATCCTGGTCAAAATTCATATAGCCATAACCCAGTGTACCACGCAATTTCTCGTTAAATTGCTGAGTTAAACCTACTGAAATTGAATCAAATTCACTTTGTAAAAGATCACCATTCGTGGCTGCAATGACCCCAGGATTGGCATAAGATACAAAGCTGCTATCACCTTTGACGTGATAGTAGTCAGCTTTGAGCGTCGTACCTGGCACAAGATCATACTTGGCACCTAAACCTAGACCCCATGCGGTTTTTTCATCTTCGTTGATACGTTTTTCATGACCCATGGCCCGTGCACTGACTATAAAATTATCTGCCAACTTATGATTTAAACGTGCCGTTAAAGCAGGTAGACGCTGTTTGATGGAACCATCTTTCGGATCTTCTACTGCAAGGACCAGACTGGTAGCCGGGCTAAAAGTACTGGTATGACGTACTTGTGGCGTCCGTTTAATTGATCCGCCCGCATAAACCAGGGCATCTACAGTTTCCGGGATATAATCAGGTACCGCAAAGTTTGACCAGGTTTGACCAATCAACCAGTTAGCATAACTGATATACGCATGACGGATACGTAAGTTATCAAAGCCGGCACCACCCAAGAAGTCCACTTCAATTTTACCGCTCAGGGCTTTATCACCAGCACCGACAGGTGTTTTAAAATCCATACCTAAACGGGTTGCAGACAGGGTTGACTTAAACTCATCACTACGTTCGCCTGTGCCTTCAAGTGGAACAGCATTAATCTGGTTATACATGCGGGTAGCTGAACCACCTTCAGCCTGATAAGAGGCATCCGCTCGGATATTACCGTATAAATTGAACTCGGCACCACTGGCAATTTTCATGACAGGTTTAGTTGCAGGCGTACTTACTGGTATTGGTGCTATTGCCACTGGGGCAATTACCATGGCTGTCTGAGCTTGCTGCTGTTCAACCAGTGCGCGTAATGCCTGAACTTCTTGGCGAAGTTGTTCAATTTCCTGTTGGTTCGACTGGGCTGGGGTTTGGGCTTGAGATGACAAACTGATGCCCCCTAAGCTCATTGCCATCATGCTCATCAGAACTGTGCGTTTGAATGTGATTTGTGGTTGATTAAATAATTGTGTCGTGTTCATCCTAAACTCGCTTTTTATTATGCGTCTCGATTCTAGCAACAGATCACCACTGGTTACGATGGCGATCTATATCATTGGGAATATTATCTTTATTGATTGAAATCTAACTTAATGTATCGCTTCTTTTGTCAATGGACTTGGCTTTACGCTAGACGTTGCAAGGACTTGGCCATCTACGGAAGTTTTTAAGTTCACCAGGAAAATTGCCAGCGCAGCGATCACGCCAGGAATCGCAATTGCAAAGAAGTTCATTTGATGCGGTAAATTCATGGTCAATAATGCGCCAGTAAGTACCGGACCCACAATCGCACCAATACGTCCAATGCCTGATGCCCAGCCCATGCCGGTAGAACGTACCGTCGATGGATAATACTGTGCTACAAAAGTATAGAGCAGGATTTGTGAACCAATCGTTGCAGCACCTGCCACAGCAATCAGGGTATACAGCACGAATTGCGGACTGTTAAAGCCAAGAAGAATCAATGCCATAGCACCACACAGGAACATAATGGTCAGTACTTTTTTGATATGGAATCTATCCGCAAGATAGCCGCCACCAATCGCACCCACCATTCCACCAATATTCAGGGCAAACAGGAAGATCATACTTGCGCCCAGCGAGTAGCCTGCCTGGATCATCAGTTTTGGTAACCAGCTGCCCAGTGCATAAACCATCAACAGGCACATAAAGAATGCCAGCCAGAACATGAAGGTACTGAAGCTACGGCCTTGTTGAAACAGTGCTTTTAATGGTGCTTCATCCCCTTTTTGCACTTCATTCAGTACAAACTGGGTATCACTGGTAATGACCTGTGTTGGAGAAATCTTTTGAATAATATGATGTGCTTGAGCCGTTTGCTGCTTGTTAGTCAGATACATCAATGATTCTGGCAAGTATTTCCAAATCAATGGCAAAAGGAGCAGTGGAATACCGGCAAGCAGGAACATAATTTTCCAGCCAAATTGTGGCACCAGCCATGCACCCAGTAACGCAGAAGTCATCCCGCCAATCGCATAACCACTAAACATCAGGGCAACCAGCGTACTGCGAATACGTTTAGGAGCATATTCGGTCATCAATGCCACCACATTAGGCATCACACCGCCAATGCCAAGACCAGCCAGAAAACGTAAAATTCCAAATTCCACTGGAGATGTGGCGAAAGCCCCGATGAAGGTAAAACCGCTAAAAATCGCCACACAGATCATGATCGTCTTTTTACGGCCTAACTTGTCGGATAGCGTTCCGAAGGTCATGGCACCGAACATCATCCCGAATAAGGCGGTACTGGCCAGCAGTCCGGCTTGCACTGCGCTGAGCGACCATTCTTGCATCAGCAATGGTAATGCTACGCCGTAAATGACTAAGTCATAACCGTCAAAAATAATGATCAGCAAACACCAGATCAGTACCCCCCAGTGAAAGGGGGTAAACTTCGCCTCATCAATCAGCGTATTTATATTAACTTTATTTGTAGACATCTCCACCTCCAAATTGTGAAGTTCAATTTATGAATGCCACAATGGAGAAAATGCGAAAGAATGTCCAAAACTGAATAGGCATGTTTCTATACCTATAAAGTCTGGCTGCAGTTAAGTTGCTAAATTTATTATAAAATATATTATAATAATCTTAACTTAGCCTGTGCTTACATGAATTTATCCGCTGTGCAGGATTGATTACGCTTCTAGATTGAACTATTAAAATACTGAACGATCGTACCTAATTGCTTCCAGATCATAGACTTGATAGACCGCATCAAACAGATAGCGGATGTATTCACTTTCATCCATGTTACGGATAGCCATGAATACTGGACTGACAGCGAACTCATCTAGAAGCGGAATGAAGTTCAGGTGGGCCAGTTTAATATTTTGTGCACTTTCCGGCACAATACAAATCCCTTCTCCGGCAGCTACAAAGCCTAGTGCCAACTGTAATTCACGTACGATACGGATATTTTTGGGTTCCAGGCCATACTCAGAAAAAATACCGCGGACCTGGGTGGCAAAATTCGCCTTGCCGCTATTGGGATATAAAAACAGTTGCTGATCAACCAGTTCAGAAAGATTTAAACCTTCTACCCGTTGCGCCATGCTATGACTGGAGTGTGCAGCGACCATCAGTCGTTCCTCACGCAGCAACACCCGTTTTACTGCCGGATCTGAAATTCTCAGACGCCCAAACCCTACATCAATCCGCCCTTCTTTCAGCGCCTGAATCTGTTCATGGGTATTCATCTCCATCATCTCGATCTTGAGATGTGGATGCTGCTGTTTGAATAAAAACAGAATGCGCGACAGCAAGCCAAACAATAAAGAGCCAACAAAACCGATAGTTATGGTCCGATCCGTAATGCCAATTCGCTTGGTCATCGACTTGATCTCTTCCGCATTAGACAAAAGTTTAACAGCGTGCTGGTAAAAGAATTGACCGGCTTCAGTAGTTTTTAGAGGACGGCTACCACGCTCAAAGAGCTGAATATCGAGCTCTTGCTCTAGATTTTGGATCTGTCGGCTCAAAGGTGGTTGAGCAATAAACAGTTTTTCTGCCGCTTTGGTAAAACTTTGTTCTTCGACAACGGCAACGAAGTAACGTAAATGTCTGAGTTCCATGGCACTGAATACCTTTAAAGTATAAAAAAATGCTAAATCGATCTTAGACCAATC
This sequence comes from Acinetobacter sp. 226, assembly GCF_048147925.1. NCBI lineage: Bacteria > Pseudomonadati > Pseudomonadota > Gammaproteobacteria > Moraxellales > Moraxellaceae > Acinetobacter > Acinetobacter sp. 226. Next base: position 126,249 of record NZ_JAYWYX010000001.1, read on the forward strand.
AACATTATTCTTTTAAGGTATATCAAGTCAAAGCATTAAAGCAAGAATGTGAACCCGTATTATGTATAAGTCAGTTGAAACCTTGCTGGTAGAAATTCCAACCATTCGCCCTCACAAGATGGCAGTGGCAACGATGCAAACCCAGACCCTGGTATTGGTCAAAATCACCACTGAAGATGGTTACATCGGCTGGGGGGAAGCTACGACTATCGGTGGCTTGGGTTATGGTGATGAAAGCCCGGAAAGCGTCAAAGTTAATATCGAAACTTATTTCGCCCCACTTTTAAAAACATTATCCGGTTTAAATGTTGCACAGACATTACAAACAATCAAAAAGAACATTAATGGCAACCGTTTTGCCAAATGTGCAATGCAAACAGCACTTCTGGATATACAGGCACAACGTTTAGGTTTGCCATTAAGCGAAATCCTCGGTGGCCGCTTGCGTGACAGTATTCCGGTTCTTTGGGTATTAGCTTCGGGTAATACCGAAAAAGATATTGCTGAAGCGGAGAAAATGATTGCGGCAAAACGTCACAACATTTTCAAACTTAAAATCGGTTCTCGTCCGGTTGAAGAAGATGTTGAACATGTGCTTGCAATCAAGAAAGCGCTGGGTAAAGACATTTCAATCCGTGTCGATGTCAACCGTGCTTGGTCAGAACTGGAAGCCATTAAAGGAATTCAATTATTGCAAGATGGTGGTGTTGATTTAATAGAACAGCCATGTGCAATTGATAACCTAGACGCCATGCGCCGTCTGACCCGACGTTTTGATGTTGCCATCATGGCAGACGAATCGCTAATGGGTCCGCACTCAGCGTATGAGATTGCCAAACAAAATGGTTCATCTGTTTTTGCAGTCAAAGTTGCCCAGTCAGGTGGCCTGATTGAAGGTTGCGAAGTAGGCAAGATTGCCAAACTTGCAGGTATTGACCTGTATGGCGGCACCATGCTGGAAGGCCCTGTAGGCACGATTGCTTCGGCACATGTGTTCTCTACTTTTGAAAGTCTGGCATTTGGTACCGAGCTGTTTGGTCCTCTACTGCTGACTGAAGATATTTTGAAAACCCCACTCAACTATCAAAACTTTGAACTTGAGATTCCGAAAGGGCCAGGTCTGGGGATTGAGTTGGATGAAAACAAGATTGACAACTTGCGTCGTCAGTAATTAGGAGAAACCCATGCTTTTTCAGGTACGTATGGATGTAAACATTCCACGTGATCTGCCAGTTGAACAGGCAAATGAAATTAAGGCTGTTGAAAAAGCCTATTCGCAGGAATTGCAGCGTCAAGGCAAATGGCGTCATATCTGGCGCATCACGGGCCAGTACTCAAACATCAGTATTTTTGATGTTGAAAGCAATGAAGAGTTGCACGACCTGTTACAAGGCTTGCCTCTCTATCCTTACATGAATATTGAAGTGATGGCATTAAACCGTCACCCGTCTTCAGTTCGAGATGACGACAGTTAATTGAATGAGCGGATTGGGAGTCACCGGATTCCCCTTCCAAATCGAAAACAGAGGGTATTTCAACAAGGATTGTGGCCAGCCAAATTTAGCCAGCCAATAAAAGCTAAAAAGTGCGCCACGAAAAGATGAAAAACATACTTTAGGAGCAATAGTATGAATCGCCAAGAAATTGATGCATTAGTTAAGCAAATGAACGTTGATACAGCGACAGGTCCTGTAGATGAACGTGTACAGCAAGTCGTTGTGCGTTTATTGGGTGATCTTTTCCAGGCTATCGAAGATCTTGATATTTCTCAGTCAGAACTATGGAAAGGCCTGGAATACTTTACTGATGCCGGTCAAGCGAATGAATTAGGTTTATTGGCTGCAGGCTTGGGGCTGGAACATTACTTAGATTTACGTGCTGATGAAGCAGATGCTAAAGCAGGTATTACTGGCGGTACGCCACGTACGATTGAAGGTCCGTTATATGTAGCTGGCGCACCTGAAACTGTAAGCTTTGCCCGTATGGATGATGGTTCTGAAGAAGGCAAAATCCCGACTTTAATCATTGAAGGTACAGTGACTGATACTAATGGCAATCTCGTTGAAGGTGCCAAAGTTGAAATCTGGCATGCAAACAGCTTGGGCAATTACTCATTCTTTGACAAGTCACAGTCTGATTTTAACCTGCGTCGCAGCATCATTACTGATAGCGATGGTCAATATACTGCATTAACGACAATGCCAGTGGGTTATGGCTGTCCTCCAGAAGGTACCACCCAGTTCGTGCTGGACAAATTAGGCCGTCATGGTAACCGTCCATCACACGTCCATTACTTTGTGTCTGCACCGGGTTACCGCAAGCTGACTACTCAATTCAACATTGAAGGCGACCAATACCTGTGGGATGACTTTGCATTCGCTACCCGTGAAGGCCTGGTAGCAACTGCTGTAGACGTAACTGATGAAGCTGAAATTGCAAAACGTGGCCTGAAAGGTCCTTTCAAATACATTCAATTCGATATTGAACTTGTGAAAGAGAAAGCAGACGCACCTTCTACTGAAGTTGATCGTCGCCGCGCTAGCGCTTAATACACTTGAGAAGCGGGATATGCATCGAGATATATCCCGCTGACTTCCCCCTTGGAAAGTCGGAGAAAGGACATGCCTCGTATTCCCGTAATTAACACCAGCCATTTAGACCGTATTGATGAATTACTGGTTGATGATTTTGAATCTGGTGAATTTAAACTGCACCGTTCAGTATTTACAGACCAGGCCCTGTTTGACCTCGAGATGAAATACATCTTTGAAGCTAACTGGGTTTATCTGGCGCATGAAAGCCAGATCCCAAACAATAACGACTTTTATACTACCTATATTGGCCGTCAGCCGATCATCATTGCACGTAACCGTCAAGGTGAACTGAATGCCATGATCAATGCCTGTTCGCATCGCGGTGCACAATTGTGCCGTAACAAGAAAGGCAATAAAGCAACTTATACGTGCCCTTTCCATGGCTGGACTTTCAATAACTCAGGTAAGTTATTAAAAGTGAAAGATCCGGCTGATGCGGGTTATTCAGACTGTTTTAACCAAGACGGCTCGCATGACCTGAAGAAAGTAGCACGTTTTGAAAACTACAAAGGCTTCCTGTTTGGCAGCTTGAATCCGGATGTCCCTGCTCTGGAAGAATACCTGGGCGAAGCGACCAAAATCATCGACATGATCGTAGGTCAGTCTGAACAGGGTCTTGAAGTATTACGAGGTTCTTCGACTTATACCTATGAAGGTAACTGGAAGCTGACTGCAGAAAACGGTGCCGATGGTTACCACGTGTCTGCCGTTCACTGGAACTATGCTGCAACGACTCAACAGCGTAAAGAAAAAGAAGCTGGCGATAACATCCGTGCCATGAGCGCAGGTTCATGGGGCAAGCAAGGCGGTGGTTCTTACGGTTTTGAACACGGTCACATGCTGCTTTGGACTCAATGGGCTAACCCTGAAGACCGTCCTAACTTTGCCAAGAAAGATGAATACACCGAGAAATACGGTGAAGCTATGGCGAAATGGATGATCGAGCGCTCACGTAACCTGTGTATCTATCCAAATGTTTACTTTATGGATCAGTTCGGTTCACAAATCCGTGTACTGCGTCCGATCTCTGTCGATAAGACGGAAGTCACCATTTACTGTATCGGCCCTGTAGGTGAAGAACCTGAAGCCCGTACCCGCCGTATCCGCCAGTATGAAGATTTCTTTAATGCTTCAGGTATGGCTACACCAGACGATCTGGAAGAATTCCGTGCCTGTCAGGCAGGTTATGCCGGTATCGCACTGGAATGGAATGACATGTGCCGTGGTTCCAAGCACTGGATCCATGGCCCTGATGATGCTGCCAATGAAATTGGTTTAAAACCAAAACTGTCTGGCATTAAAACCGAAGATGAAGGTTTATACCTGGCTCAGCACCAGTACTGGTTAGAACTGATGAAAAAAGGTATTGCGACCGAGAAAGAGATTGCAGCATCAACTGAAGGAGAAAACGCATGAGCGACATCACTTTAGAAAATATTGCTCAGTTCCTGTATCAGGAAGCACGCTTTCTGGATGATGAACAATGGGATGACTGGTTAACTTGTTATGCCCCTACTGCTTCTTTCTGGATGCCAGCCTGGGATGATGATGACAAGCTGACCACAGATCCACAGTCTGAAATCTCCCTGATTTATTACCCGGACCGTCAAGGCCTGGAAGACCGTGTGTTCCGGATCAAGACTGAACGCTCGTCTGCCACCATGCCGGATACACGTACCAGCCATAACATCAGCAATATTGAAGTTGTTGAACGTGATGGCGACAAAGTAACCGTACGTTTCAACTGGAATACTTTGAGCTTCCGTTACAAAAACAGCTACAGCTACTTTGGTATGTCACGTTATGAAATCGATTTTTCAGGCGATAAACCACAGATTTTAAGCAAATACGTGGTACTGAAAAACGATTACATCAATCAGGTCATCGACATCTATCACCTCTAAGACTGTTTTATTACAGCCAGGTAAAACCCTTTAGCCAGATGGAAAATTGGCTGAAGGGTCCAGTTACAAAGATTTATATAGGATATTCAGCCATGTCAAACCACAATGTTGCACTTCAATTTGAAGATGGCGTTACACGTTTTATTTCTGTTGCCCAGGGCGAGACCCTGTCTGATGCAGCTTACCGTCAAAAGATCAATATTCCTTTGGACTGCCGTGATGGTGCTTGTGGAACGTGTCGTGCGTTTTGTGAATCAGGTTCATTTGACATGCCTGAAGAAACTTATATTGAAGATGCACTAACACCTGAAGAAGCCGCTGAAGGTTATATTCTGGCTTGTCAATGTAAGCCAACGTCAGATGCAGTGTTCCAGATTCAGGCTTCTTCAGAAGTGTGTAAAACCGAAATTCATACTTTCCAGGGTGCGCTGGCGCGTGTAGAAAACCTGTCTGATTCAACTATTACTTTTGATATCCAGTTAGACGAAGGTCAACCAGACATTCACTTTCTGGCAGGTCAATATGTCAATGTCGGAATTCCTGGTACAACAGAAACCCGTTCTTATTCATTCAGCTCTAAACCAGGCAACCGCTTAACGAGCTTTGTTGTACGTAACGTACCAAACGGCAAAATGAGCGAATTCTTAAGCCAAAATGCCAAAGCGGGCGACAAAATGACCTTCACTGGTCCATTTGGTAGCTTCTACTTACGTAACGTTGCTCGTCCAGTAGTGATGTTAGCAGGCGGTACAGGTATTGCACCATTCATGTCTATGCTGCAAGTGCTTGAAGAAAAAGGTTCAGAACATCCAATACGTTTAGTATTTGGTGTAACCAATGATTTTGACTTGGTTGCAATTGAAAAATTAAACGAATTGCAAGATAAATTCCCGTGGTTCGAATACCGCACTGTAGTGGCAAACCCGGAATCTGCACATGAACGTAAAGGCTATGTCACTGGCCATATTGAAAATGAATGGCTAAATGCTGGTGAGGTTGATATCTACCTGTGTGGCCCAGTACCCATGGTTGAAGCGGTTCGTGGCTGGCTAGAAGCAGAAGGCGTAAAACCTGCAAGCTTCCTGTTTGAAAAATTCTCTGCAAACTAACTAGAGGGAATTTATTCAATGTCTAATCGTCAAAGATTTGAAAATAAAGTCGTAATCGTGACCGGTGCCGCTCAGGGCATCGGGCGCGGTGTCGCGCTGCAAGTGGCGAGCGAAGGCGCTCAAGTCGTCATGGCTGATCTTTCCCCTTATGTGGAAGAAGTTCTGGCTGAAATTGAAGCGACTGGCGGTGATGCGATTACCGTCAAAGCCAATCTGGAAACGTTTGCCGGTGCTCAGTCAGTCGTTGAAAAAGCGCTAGAAACCTATGGTCGTGTCGATGCGCTCATCAATAACGTCGGTGGCGCGATCTGGATGAAACCTTTCGAGGAATTTTCTGAAGAGGAAATTATCAAGGAAGTGAACCGTTCGCTGTTTCCAACGCTATGGTGTTGCCGTGCAGTTTTACCAGAAATGATTAAAAATCAGAAGGGTACCATTGTAAACGTATCTTCTATTGCCACACGCGGCATTAACCGTGTGCCATATTCGGCATCGAAAGGTGGCGTAAATGGCCTGACGGCTTCCCTTGCCTTTGAACATGCCAAAGATGGTATTCGCGTTAATGCAGTTGCAACGGGTGGCACCGAAGCACCTCCCCGTAAAGTACCGCGCAATGCCAATCCACTGACTGAATCTGAACAAGAATGGATGCAGCAAGTGGTAGATCAGACCATTGACCGTACGTTTATGGGTCGCTACGGCACAATTCAGGAGCAAGTAAATGCCATTCTATTCCTGGCTTCCGATGAATCATCTTATATGACAGGTACCGTAGTACCGGTCGGTGGTGGAGATCAAGGCTAGTCCTGATCATCACGATTTTTGACAGGCTCATGGTTCGACGCAAGGAGGCACATTACCAATGAACACCCTGTTTCAGACATTAAAAAATGACTGGTCAATTTCAGCGACTGTTGCAGGATTTCTAGCAGTGCTGATTTCCTATTCAGGACCACTGATCATTTTTTTCCAGGCAGCGCAGCAAGCCCAGGTTTCCCCAGACATGATGATTTCATGGATTTGGGGAATTTCTATTGGTGCGGCGCTCGCAGGTATCTTTTTATCGATTAAATACAAAATACCTGTTGTCACCGCCTGGTCTGCGCCCGGAACGGCACTATTGGTCACGCTGTTTCCCGATATTTCGCTCAATGAAGCGGTTGCGGCCTATATCACCTCTGCTGTGGTGATTTTTCTCATTGGGATTACCGGTTATTTCGACAAATTGCTGTCCTGGATTCCCCAGGAAGTCGCTGCCGGAATGATGGCCGGAATTTTACTGCAGTTTGGTTTAGGACTGTTCACCGCGACCGATACCATGCCCTATATCGTCTTTGGCATGCTGGCGGTGTTTTTGCTGGCCAAGCGTTTCAGTCCACGTTATGCCATGGTCTGGGTGCTGGTTGCCGGTGTGATTTTAAGCATGCTGCTGGGCAAGATTAATCCGGTCACGGCAGATTTCAGTCTGGCAATTCCGCAATTTATTGCACCGGAATGGACTTGGAGTTCCACCCTGAATCTGGCCCTCCCGCTTATTCTGGTCAGTCTGTCGGGCCAGTTCTTACCAGGAATGGCCATTATCAAGATCAGTGGATATGACATGCCTGCCAAGCCAATTATCAGTGCAACCAGTATTGCCTCGCTCGCAGTAGCCTGTGTGGGGGGGATTACTATTGTATTGGCCTCTATTACGGCCGCATTGTGTTTAGGCAAAGACGCGCACGAGCTGAAAGAAAAGCGTTATATCGCGGGTGTGGCGAACGGGCTTTTTTATATTTTAGGCGGCCTGTTTGCCGGCAGCATTGTCATGCTGTTTAGCCTGATGCCGAAGGAATTAATTGCAGCTTTGGCAGGACTGGCCTTACTCGGAGCAATTGCCACTAACATCTCTATGGCGATGGGCAAAGAGTCGCAACGTGATGCCGCACTGATCACCTTTTTAGCAACTGCTTCCGGCATGCATTTCTTGGGGCTGAGTTCAGTCTTTTGGGGGATTTGTATTGGCCTGGTAGCACATTTTCTGCTGTCACAGAAAGACCGTAATGCTGTTCCGGTTGCAACATCAGATTCAAAACGAATTTAAAGACATCCATTAGTTTAGGGTATGTAAGGACCAGATTATGATAGATAAAAGTTCATTATCATTGAAAGAAGCACTCTCCCAGATCAAGGATGGTTCTACCATTATGATCGGCGGATTTGGGACAGCGGGTCAGCCTGCTGAACTGATTGATGGTCTGATCGAATTGGGAATCAAGGATCTTATTATTGTCAATAATAATGCTGGTAATGGCGACTATGGTCTGGCGAAACTGCTTAAAGCGGGCGCTGTGCGTAAAATTATCTGCTCTTTCCCGCGTCAGTCTGATTCCTGGGTATTTGACGAACTCTATCGTGCAGGCAAGATCGAACTGGAACTGGTGCCGCAAGGTAATCTGGCTTGCCGTATTCAGGCAGCAGGTATGGGCTTAGGTCCAATCTATACCCCAACCGGTTTTGGTACCTTGCTGGCTGAAGGCAAACCAACCTTGAACTATGAAGGCAAAGATTTTGTCCTGGAAAATCCGATTAAAGCTGACTTTGCTTTAATTAAGGCCCATCAGGGCGACCGTTGGGGCAATCTGGTCTACCGTAAATCTGCCCGTAACTTTGGCCCGATTATGGCGATGGCAGCTGATGTAACCATTGCACAGGTTTCTGAGGTGGTTGAACTGGGTGCACTGGATCCAGAGCACATCATTACCCCAGGAATTTTTGTTCAACACGTTGTTCAAGTTAAACCTGCACAGTAATCACGGATAAGGAGAAGATTCATGAGCTATAACAAACTGACCCGTGACCAGATCGCTGAACGTGTGGCACAAGACATTCCTGATGGTGCTTATGTGAACCTCGGTATTGGTTTACCAACCAAGATTTCAAGCTACCTGCCAAGCGACAAAGACGTATTCCTGCACTCTGAAAATGGCCTGCTGGCTTTCGGTCCTCCTCCTGCTGAAGAAGACCGTGATCCAGAACTGATCAATGCCGGTAAAGAATTCGTGACCTTGCTCGAAGGTGGTTCTTTCTTCCATCATGGTGATTCATTCGCGATGATGCGTGGCGGTCACTTAGACATCGCGGTACTGGGCGCGTTCCAGGTGGCTGAAAATGGTGATCTGGCCAACTGGCATACTGGTGCACCGGATGCAATTCCTGCAGTCGGCGGTGCGATGGATCTGGCTGTTGGTGCGAAAAAAGTCTTTATTACCACAGATCACGTGACCAAAAAAGGCGAGCCCAAAATCGTGGCTGAACTGTCTTATCCTGCGACTGGCCTGAAATGTGTCGACCGTATTTATACCGATCTTTGTGTGATTGATGTGACGCCTGAAGGTATGAAAGTGATTGAAAAAGTCGAAGGTCTGTCATTTGAAGAATTGCAGTCAATGACTGGTGCCAAACTGATTGATGCGACTCAATCAAATTAAGGGGAAGTCCCTCCTTTATTAAAGGAGGGATTTAGGGAGGATTTGAGGATTAAAACTACTTCATTAAATCCCTCCCAACCTCCCTTTAAAAAGGGAGGAGTTTTCTTCTTTTAAATATGTGAGCAAATACACAATGAAAAACGCATATATTATCGATGCCATCCGTACTCCATTCGGTCGTTATGCCGGTGGCCTCGCGCCTGTCCGTGCAGATGACTTAGGTGCGCTGCCAATTAAAGCGTTGATGGAGCGCAATCCAAGTGTGAACTGGGAACAGGTCGATGACGTGATCTATGGCTGTGCCAATCAGGCCGGTGAAGACAACCGTAACGTCGGTCGTATGTCTTCTCTGCTTGCAGGCCTGCCTTATCAGGTGCCGGCAACGACCGTGAACCGCCTGTGTGGTTCATCGATGGATGCAGTTGCGATGGCAGCACGTGCGATTAAAGCGGGTGAAGCTAATCTGATTATTGCCGGTGGTGTAGAAAGCATGTCGCGTGCCCCATTCGTGATGGGCAAGTCAGAAACAGCGTATGGCCGTAGCCAGAAGATTGAAGACACCACCATGGGCTGGCGTTTTATCAATCCGAAACTAAAAGAAATGTACGGCGTAGAAACCATGCCGCAAACTGCTGAAAATCTGGCAGAACAGTTCAATATCAACCGTGAAGATCAGGACAAGTTTGCTCTGACCAGCCAGCAACGTACCGCAGCAGCGCAGGCCAATGGTTTCTTTGCCAAGGAAATCATTCCTGTGGTGATTCCGCAGCGTAAAGGCGATCCGATCGTTGTCGATACTGATGAACATCCGCGTGCCTCTACCACAGCAGAAGCTCTGGCGAAACTGAAACCTGTGGTGAAAGCAGAGGGGACTGTAACGGCGGGTAATGCTTCTGGTATTAACGATGGTGCGGCTGCCCTGCTGATTGCATCTGATGAAGCTGTTGCTCAGCATGGCTTAAAACCACGTGCCAAAATTATTGGCTCAACCGTTGTAGGTGTTGAACCACGAATCATGGGTTTTGGTCCAGCACCTGCCATCAAGAAATTACTGGTACAAACCGGTCTGACTTTAGAGCAGATGGATGTGATTGAGCTGAATGAAGCTTTTGCTGCTCAGGCACTGGCATGTACCCGTGACTTGGGTATCGAAGACGGTTCAGAGAAAGTCAATCCAAATGGTGGTGCGATTGCTTTGGGTCATCCACTCGGTGCTTCAGGTGCGCGTTTAGTGACGACTGCACTCAACCAGCTGGAACACACCGGTGGTCAATATGCGCTATGTTCAATGTGTATCGGTGTCGGTCAAGGCATCGCGTTGATTATTGAACGTGTTTAATCCTCATTAAAAGTCCCCCTTCTTGCACTTCAGCTTAAAGCAATGCTTAAGCCTTGCTCAGGGGGATTTATAAGATTAAGGACTTAAAAAAATGCCAACATTTACATCCAACGATGCCCAGATCAATTACCAGACTTTTGGTGATGCCAGCAAACCCGCCCTGGTTTTTTCTAACTCATTGGGTACCAAATTCAGCATGTGGCAGCCACAAATTGAATTTTTCCAGCAAGACTATTTTGTCGTGTGTTATGACACTCGTGGTCATGGGGCTTCTTCTGCACCGCAAGGTCCGTATAGCCTGGAACAGTTAGGTCAGGATGTGGTCAATCTACTGGATCATCTGAATATCCAGAAAGCCGCTTTCTGTGGTATCTCGATGGGTGGGTTAACCGGGCAATGGTTAGCGATTAACAAACCTGAACGTTTTAACCACGTGATTATCTGCAATACTGCTGCCAAGATCGGTCAGGAACAGGCCTGGCTGGAACGTGCCGCACTGGTGCGTGAACAAGGCTTGGCTCCGATTGCATCGACTGCAGCATCACGCTGGTTTACCGGTCCCTTTATCAAGAGCAACGCAGCGAAAGTTGCAGAACTTTCAAACGACCTTGGAGCTGGCAGCCCGGAAGGTTATGCAAGTTGTTGCGAAGCTTTGGCTAAGGCGGATTTACGTGAACAGATCAAAACCATTTCTGTGCCGGTACTGATTGTGGCCGGTCAGCAAGATCCAGTGACGACAGTTGCAGATGGTCAAGCCATGCAAGCTGAAATTTCACAAAGCCAGCTGTTTGAAATCAATGCCTCGCACATTTCCAGTGTGGAGCAACCAGAAGTCTTTAATCAGGCAGTTCAGAAATTTATTGCAGCTTAAATAATAGATGCAAAGAAAAAGCCACTGTTGATCAGTGGCTTTTTTATGCTTAGATTTTGAAAAACTGGTTCAGCATCAAGCCCAGATCACTAAAATCGCTGCAATCACCACTAAGCCCAAACCCCAATGCTCGGTACGTGCCAGTTTTTCTTTAAAGAAATATGCAGAAATCAGCATACTAAACAGAATCTCAATTTGCCCTAAGGTTTTCACGACCGGCACACTTATCATGCTCATGGCAGTAAACCAGCCGAGTGATGCCATAAAACTGCAAACGCTTACTTTAAAAGTTAAGTCCAGACGCTGCCACATGGCCGCTAAAGTCTGGCGACTGAATACGCTAAGGTAAATCAGCATACTAATACACTGAAAACCGATCACCATTAACAACACCCAGGCCGCACGATGCAAGGTTGGCAAATTGCTTAATTCCAGACTGGCTTCGCGTACCAGAATTGAGGTAATGGCAAAACTTAAACCGCTGCCGATCCCGATCGCCAATGTTCTGGCCGAAAACCCGTTGACCTGTTGGCCTTTACTCAATAAAAATACTGCATATCCGCCCAGCGCCACACCGATCCACGCCAGAAATGACAAATGATCTGCTAATAAGGTCACGCCAATAATGGCTGCCAGAATGGCTTCACTTTTTGCCAGCCCAACCCCAACCGCGTAATTTTTTTGCTTGAACAGTTGCACCATCAGCGCCGTAGCTAAAATCTGACTACAACCCGCAATTACTACATAGACCCAAAACTTGGGCGTGAAGTGAACCACACTTTCAACTGGCTTGAAATAATACAAGCTGCTCAGGTACAGCGCAGCAAATGGCAAGCCAAAAATAAAGCGTGCCAGGGTGACTCCCCACACATCAACCGTGGTACTGAGCTGTTTTTGAAAGGCGTTACGCCAAGCCTGCATAAATGCAGCCATTAAAGTGAAAAAAATCCAGCTGAATGCCATCTACTGATCGCTATTACCTCAAAAGTAAATTAATTCTATGCCTTAGTAAAAGCGCTGACTAATTAAAAATAGGATACTGGCCGATAGCGGAAAGTTTGGCTTATATTAAGGAACGAGTCGGCTAAATGAATACAATATGATCTGATAGCGATCTAAAAACGTGAAAATGGTACTAATTTTGCTTATCAAACCTAACCAGGCTGATAGATGTCATGTGGATTTATTTTATATGTTTAAAGTATGCAATCAGACCTAAAGTGCAATTGAACTCTTTTTTACTTTGCTCCAATATGAAATACAAAATAACAAGTATTCATCATTGAAGGCGAATACCCCCTGTACCAGATCGCCGGATGCTATCTCAGGTAAGGAATGAGAATGACCAGTTTAAATTATTATCAAACCATCTTTGATAAGGCGGGTGATGCTATTTTTGTGCATGATATCGGCAGTGTCGAATTCATGGACGTCAATGAAGCAGCTGAAAACCTCACCGGTTACAGCAAATCTGAATTAACCAGCATGAGTGTAGAAAAAATCAGTGCGCATAGCCATGGTTTTGATTTTTACCATGCCTTAAAAAAGGTGCAACAAGCTGCCAGTCATGAAGCAATTACATTTGAATGGATCATTCAGGCGCAGAATCAACGGCAGATTCCTGTTGAGGTTTGCCTGAAAACGGTCGAAATTGAGCATCAGCCCAAGCTACTGGCTTTGGTTCGTAACATTAGTGAAATCAAGAAATATCAGTATCAGCTGCAGTCTAAAGATCAGTATTTCAAGATGCTGCTGGAAAACTCGGGTGATGGCATCGCGATTCTGGACCTGCAAGGCAAACTACTGTATGCCAGCCCTTCTCTACAACGTATTTTGGGTTATCGTGACCGCTTTGTTTTAAATAAAAATGTGCTGAGTGTCATTCATCCGGATGACCGGATTAAAGTCCGGCAACTGTTATTTAAAAAACCGGCTGAACAGTCGATTGGAGTGCTGCATTACAAAATTATGCACCATAATGGCAAATGGCGGCATCATGAAGCCACCTATCGCAACCTGCTCGACCATCCGGATATTCAGGGAATCCTGATCAATTACCGCGATATTAGCGAACGGATTGAAGCAGAAGAAATGGCGCGGGCTCGGGAACGTCAGTTAGGCCATATGTCACGCTGCAAAACCATGGGTGAACTTGCGACCGCACTGGCACATGAACTGAATCAGCCCTTAGCTGCACTCAATAATTATGTCGGTGGCAGCATTATCCGTATTCAAAACGGCCTAGCCAATACCACTGAAACGCTGGATGCCATGAATGCCGCACTGGATCAGACCAAAAGGGTCAACCAGATTATTCACAGTATGCGCAGCTTTTTGCGCAAAGGCGAAGCCAATTTTCAGGTGCATTCTCTAAATCAACTGATTCAGGATCTGCATCCCCTGACTGGACTGAAAGCCGATCAGGGCGGCTGTACCATTCATTATGAACTGAGTGTGACACCGGTTTCTATCTCTGCTGATGAAACCCTGTTTAGCCAGGTCATCATTAATCTGGTCTTTAATGCGGTGGATGCGTTACAACGCAATCCTGAAGGTCAGCGTGATATCTATATCCGGACCTGGCAGCACAACCAGCATGCCCGAATTGCCATTGCAGACAATGGTCCGGGACTGCAAGGACAAAATCCGGAACAACTGTTCGAGTCTTTTTATTCGAGCAAGAAAGACAGCATGGGGATCGGATTGACTTTATCGCGTAGCATTATTGAAAACCATCAGGGTTATTTATGGGTCTGCCAAGGTGAATCCGGCGCAATTTTTAATATTTCATTATCTGCACAGGAGCGTGCTAAATGTATTTAAATAATTCTCATGTTCCCGAGCCTATTGTCTACGTCATTGATGACGATCAGGATATCCGAAACTCGCTGACCTGGTTGCTGGACTCCGTACAGTTAGAAACTAAAACATTTAGCAGTGCGACCGAATTTTTAAATTATCCACGGCCGAATACTCCAGCCTGCCTGATTCTGGATATCCGCATGCGTGGCATGAGTGGATTACAATTACAGCAACAGCTCAATCAGCAGAAAGCCTATATTCCGATCATTTTCATGACCGGTCATGGTGATATTCCGATGTCGGTAAATGCCATGAAAGCCGGGGCTTTTGATTTTCTGGAAAAACCTTTTAATCCGCAGCATATGCTGAACCAGATTCAGGCCTGCCTGCAACAGGCAGAACAGGACTTTGTCGCAGCTGAAAATCGCAAACAGCAATTGCTGAAACTGAAATCCTTGTCACCACGTGAAAACGAAATTATTAATTTGCTGGTCGATGGCCTCTCCAGTAAACATATTGCGCAGATGCTGAATATCAGTCATAAAACTGTCGAGATTCACCGCACCCATATCCGACAAAAACTGGGGACGGAGTCAATTGCCCAGATTGTGAATATGGTGCTGATGTGCCGGGAAAAAAGCATGCAGGCGATGGGTTAACCATCGCCTGATCATTTTATTCAGCTTAACTTAGAAAAAGCGGTCGAAGTGAATCTGTTGTTGTGGAATACCCGCCTGATGCGCCATCTGTTCAATGGATTTCACCATCGGCGGTGGCCCGGCACAGTAAATCTCATGCTCAGGTAAGTGCTCGCCCAGCACATCATTGATTACATCATGAATGAAACCGGAACGGATGCCGTCTATCAGTTCTGAAGATGTGGCAGGCACGTAATTGAGACGTTCACCCAATTCGGTCCAATCCCTGAGCTGATTTTCGGTCAACAAATCGCGTTGTTCACGTCCACCGTGGAAGAACCAGACTTTATGATGTTGCAAGCGCGGATTGGCCGCCACACCACGCGCAATTGCCAGCATTGGCGCAAGGCCCGAGCCACCGGCAACACAGACAATCGGACGTGGCTGTTCCTGCAAATGTGCCAGACCATAAGGCCCATCAATCTGAATCACAGCATGTTGTCGCTGCAGCTCATCAAACAGCAAATTGGTCATCTTGCCATCCGGCACACGGCGAATCTGGAACACCCACAGCCCTTCGTCATTAGGCAAGTTCGACATCGAATAGGCACGCAGCAATTCCTGATTTACCCAGAGCAGCGCATATTGCCCTGGAATAAATTGGGCTGGTTCATCCGACTGTAAATGAATTTCTAAAATATCATGGGTAATCGCTTGCACATGCTTGAGCTTCACGGCTTGCTGTTTTGGCAAAATTTTAGGCGTGCACTGTTCATCTAAACGAACCTTGATCACACAGTCCGATTTTGGCCGACACTGGCAAGCCAATACACGTCCCTTACGTTTATCGCGATCAGACAACCCAGGTGCGTCTGCCCACAGATTTTCAACCTCACCCGACAACACTTCAATTTTACAGGTGCCGCAACCACCGGCATTGCATTCATAAGGCAAGCCCAAACCTTCACGCAAACCGCCGCGCAGCAGAACATCGTCTGCTGCACAGTGAAATTGACCCTGTCCTTTAATCTGGATTTTATACATAGCGCGTTACTCCACCAAATACACCTGACCATCACGTACAAATGAAGTGTAGGTTTTAAGCGGAATACTGCAGGGTGCACCACACGGCTCACCGGTTTTAATATCGAAAGCGCCGGCATGGAACGGACATTCCACTTCGCAGCCATCAACTTCACCATCAGCCAAAGATGCATCCCCATGGGTACAGGTATCATCGGTAACATAAAACTCACCATCTTCCAGATGAAACACCGCGAGTGGTGGATAACCGTCGATAATGACCTGTAAGCCTTCCCCCTGTTCAATATCCGAGGTGAGGCAAAGAAATTTTTCAGCAATATTGTTCACTTGAATATTCATGCGCTCAACTCCTCAATCGGTGAATCTGTCGCTTCAGGCCCCAAGGTGTGATAACCGCCATCGGCATGGATGGTGCTACCGGTGAGCAATTTGGCTTTTGGGCTGCAAAGTAGACTTAAGGCCTCCGCCACTTCTTCAGCATCGGCAATACGACCCAGCACATGGAAACGGCCTGCAATACGATCAGTTTTCGGACGGTCATTGCCAGATATCATCTGCATCGGCACCGACCAGGTCCAGCCTAGGGATAAAGCATGAATACGAATACCATCAGCAGCCAGATCCAGTGCCATGCTTTTGGTCAGTTGCTCTAAGGTTGCTTTAGAGGCTGGATAAACCCAACGCTCTTTCTGGGCAATACGGGCACTGACACTACTGATATTGATCACCGCAGCATCAGAACTCGCTTTCAGCAATGGGCGGCAGGCCTGTACCAATGCAGCATGACCAAATACCGTGACATTGAAGGTATTTTGCCAATCATTACGCGTCGATTGTGAACCATGGTCTTCATACAGACAGGCCAGATTCACCAGAATATCCACTTGTGTCAGCTTGCCCACTAAGGCCTGAATGCTGTCATCACTGGCCAGATCAAGATATTCATAGCGACTTTGGGTTTCATTTGCGACCTGTTGGCCTTGTTCCTGATTAATATCAGCAATAATGACGTCCGCACCCAGGCCTTTTAATTCTTTGACTACAGCCTGGCCAATATGGGTTGCACCACCTGTTACTAAAACAGCTTTATTCTTAAGATCGGTCATGAAGCCTCCTTATATTGTGGCCATTCACTAAACTGTCCTTTGCAGAACAGCAATGGACGCTGATTGCTGTGACGGCATTGCTCAATTTTTCCAAGGAAAATCTGGTGATCGCCGGCTTCAATCTGCTTTTCATTTTTGCAAACAAATTGCACCACACACCCTTCCAATACGGGCGCTTTAGACTGTTCAATATTCCACACACCGTGCTGGAATTTATCGGCAATCGGCTTGGCAAAGTTCAGACCAACGTCCTGCTGGTCTGCTCCCAGAATATTGATGGCAAAGTATTCTGCATTTTCAAAAACCGTACGACTTGGTGAATGATTCACCAGACTCCATAGCACCAGCGCAGGATCTAATGACACGGAACTAAATGAATTAATAGTCAGTCCGACAGGTTGTTGCTGTTGATCCAGACAGGTGACAATCGCAACACCGGTGGCAAAACCGCCGAAGGCCTGCCGAAGCGCTTTCGCTTCAGCCAGGTCAACTTCCTGCCACAGTACTTCAGGCAGCTGCATGATTAAACTCCTTACGTGACAGATATCTTTTTGCGCCTTCCGCACCATCGACTGCTGGCCAGAAACCACGTGGATGGTTGAAGTGTCCCATGAAATCATCGGCAATAGCCCGGTTTTGAGATGCAGCACCCAAGACCTGAAGCAGGCTTTCACTTGGCGGATTCAGCAACAGGTTGGTAAATTCAGTGGTATAGCGACCTGAATATTCCCAGAATTCATCAAAGACTTGCGTCATCCATTCGGCAGTAAAGGCTTCATCGCCATGCGCCAGAATGGCATGCAAATAATGCTCGACCATACGAGTCGCATTGTTTGCGCCCTGACCAGCAATCGGGTCATTGACCATCACTGTGTCGCCAATACCCCAAATCGAAGCACCATTTTCCAAAGTTGCAACCGGATAACGGACTTCCGGACGGAATGCGCCTTTCAGCCAGGCATTCGGATCACTCAGTTCCATGTTATCGACCATACGGAAGCTCTGGTCTGGTGTTACTTTAGCTACTGCTTCTTTCATGCGTTGCAGCATTTCGTCACCGCTGGTCACATCATCAAAGATATCCATTGGACCATTGGGTACACATTCAAACAGGAAGCTTCGACACGGGCCATAGGTATGGCTGTAGAATGGCATGCTGAAATATTCACCTGCACCGGCAATAAAGTTAAAGTGCAAGGTTTGCGATGGCTGACCTTGCCAACTGTTCGGTCCGCACAAGTCATCACCTACCACCAAAGCCGCAGCCAGTTTACGTGGCGGAGCCTGATGCACCGAGCGGGATTCATTACGTTTGAACAGGCTGGTAATATTGCCTTTGCCCGCCGCAAGAATCGTTAAATCATTTTCAGCAGAGATGATTTCCAAATCTTCAGGTGTCACATTCTGGATTACCAGCTTGCCACCACGGCGTGGATATTCTTCTAGCCAGCGATGGTATTTGGTGCGCTGGTCCATGGCAATGCCTTTATTTTCATGCAGGAAACCAGTCAAAGGCAATGCAACCGTACCGTCTGGCGCACGGAAGTCGACATGAATCGCCTCTCCATGATGTGCCTTGCCATCCCAGACATTCAGACCCAGTTTGCGCTCCACTTCAAGCGTATTGGCGAAGAACATGGTGGTACTGACCATGCGGCCATGCAACAGTTCATCTGCAGGACGATCTACATATACAGTGACGTCATATTTTTTTTCTAGTAATGAGAATGCCAGTAATAAACCTGCCTGCCCACCACCAATAATTGCGATTTTTCTCATCTCTTGAATTCCTCTTTAGGCCGTGTCTGATGCAGCAGCTATCGTTATATTTGCGCTCAAGTTGTCGGATACGGCTGATTAAACGCCAGGTTCAACTCCACCCGGTCAAATTTCCAATCATCTTCTTCATCACAGCGAACAGTGGCTTGATAAAATCCGCCTAGGCAGCTGGTAGTGGCCTGCTGACCTTTCTCGGCCAGATTACAAACTTCCCAGAGCATCCAGCTGACATTGGCATGATGCTGATCCAGCACTTCAATATCCGGCATGGCCATAATGTGCAGGCTCCACAGCACCTGCGCTTCAGCAATGCCAGACAGCGCATCCAGAATGTTTTGCCGACCTTGATATTCGCCAAAACCATTCGCACACCAGACCGCATCGTCATGAAAAAGATGCTGCATAATGGCTGGGTTGTTGTGCTGGTCCGCTGCGGTTGCGTAACGGCCGACCAGGCTGCGAATGGCTTCGCAGCTTTCCAGGTAGTGCAAACGGGTTTCCAGATTGTGCTGGCTCATATTTAATTCCTTTAAACGTTGACCACGTCACCAGTTTCATAGACAAAGCGGGTTTCTTCAAAGGCATATGGCACACCAACTGAACCTTTATATAGTTCGATATGCGGCGCGATTTCTGCAAAGCTCAGGCTGAGCCAGTACAGCTTGTGCAGCTCTTCCGGCAATGAGCCCAATGGATATTGATCTAATGCCGCCAGCAGGTTACGCATTTCCGGCAGAATTGCATCATAAAATGCCTGCAGCTCTTCCTTGGTGGAGTTCAGACGGGCCAGATGACGCTGTTTAGAGGTTCCAAGTGCCCACCTCGCTACAAAAGATTCCAGAGCAGCAAAGTCAGCCGGCAATTGTGAAATGATATTTGACATGTGCATTCTCCTTATGCGCGATTCAGGTATTGTTCAAGAACGTGGTAGCCATGACGAATCAGGATTTCTTCATCCTGTAAATGCATGACTTTTTTAGCTTTAGATTCCAGTGCTTCCTGGGTATCTTCCATGGTTGCAGTATCTTCTAACCAGGCATTACGCTGCAGTACCTGAGCAAATTCCTGTGCCCAGCGCTCTGAATAGGTTTTCGCTTTAGGCAGGTAGTAACGGCCTTCCCAACGGGTTTTGTTGTGACCAACTGGCCAGAACTGGTGGGTAAACCATACGCCTTCTGTCACATGCACCAGAATGTTCGGGAAAATGACAGAAAGCTCGAATGAAAAATCATCACGGTCATTTGGATTCACTGACTTCGGTAACTGCGTACGTTCGTAGTGATTGACCAGTGATGCTCCGGTAATTTCCCCGGAAAGCGCCGCAGCCGGTTTCGGATTGGCATTTTTGGTGAGGCAGACCGCACAGGTACGGTGATCGCCAAACAGTTGTACTTCTTGCAGGCCAGAGGCAAAGACATTCGGGAATGAACCGGCATGAATGGTGGCTACGTGATAAGCCTCCGCAAAGGCATCATGCGCGACTTTCCAGTTACAGTTCAGTACCGTGTTATAGGCAAAGCATTCTTCCATTTCATGGAAGGGATAACCGCCTAAATGTGTACCCATGCCGCCCAGGAATTCTTCTACACCTTGAGTGCCTTCATTATCCAGATTCACAAAGATAAAGCCTTCCCAGACTTCAGTACGTACGGGTGCCAGACCGTTATGGCCTTTGTCAAAGCAGGAGGTAAATTTTTCTTCTTCTGGTACGCTGACCAGATCACCTTTGGCATCATAGACCCAGCCATGGAAACGGCAGGTCACAACTGCAGCTTTGTTTGACCCGAAAGTTTCGTTGTCGGTTTCTACTACAACCTTGTTGCCCCGATGCGAACAGATGTTGTGAAAGCCGCGGATTTCGCCGTCTTTGCCATGCATAAGAATCACGGAAGTTTTAGCAAAATCCAGACGTTTGACCTTGTAATCGCCTTTCTTTGGAATTTCTTCGACACGACCGACTTTTAGCCAGACTTTAGAAAATACCTTGTCGATTTCTTCCTGATAGATTTCCGGTGAAATACATGGCTCGGTTGGAATAGGTTCAATACCGAGTTCAGGATAAAGTTCGCCCCAACGGAGTTTAGAATTACTGTTCATATGACATTCCTGTTCAAGTTTCTAAGTTATTTATTTTCAACAGGCAGTGGCGTGGCGCCACTGCAGCTGTTGTTAAATCCAGTTTTGATTAAAGTTGATAGTGTTCGCGCACCAGATCTGCGATGCCGAGCTTTTCCAGAATTGGCATTGGACACAGGAACGTGGCGCGTACCATACCCGGCAGACGGCTGATTTCAATCGAACCGGTAATGGTGCAGCGGTTCATCACTTCGTCATAGCTCAGACCCGTAGTTTTAGCCGCGCGATTCAGTGCATTTTCAGTCGCATCATTCAGGTTTTTACCGGTACCCATAAAGGTGATTGGACCGCTTTCTTCAATTTCGGTCTGGCCCCAGCGTTCGCCGAGTGCTTTCACTTTCTCTTTTTCTTCTTTGGTAAATGGACGGGCCATCGGTGGAAGATCATCTGCTGCCTGTAGCAGGATTGGACCATCAATGGTCAGACCTTTAATTACTTCAACTTGCAGTTCTGTTTCACCAGACACGTCCGTGGCATGACCGGCAATTTCGCCATTGCCTTGCTGTGCATGCATGTCGCCCATGTACACACCGGCGCCTGGCACTTTAACCGGACAGATCAAGATACAACCCGGACGGATTGAGTTGGTATCCATATGGCCATCGGTTTTTGCTGCAAGCAGTTCTTCTTCCGTCATGCCAAATTTGTGCGGTGCATTAATCAGGTACTGACCAAAGTCATGACAGTTATGTGAGTCAGGTAGATCACGTGATGGCGTGGTTCCGATGTTGCCAAGGAATGGACGCATATGCGCTGCGACTCCCGGCATATCGGCACGAGCCAGTGATAAGATTGAGTGTTGAGCTGCATGTTCAGGTAGTGCAGACAGTTCATTGGCATTGCCGGCAAGTTTGTTGGCAATCTCCTGATTGACCGTCAAACTCACTTTGTTTTCTTCATCCAGCACGATCACATAACCGTGTGAAAACTCAAAAGCACTGACTTCTGCATCACAGTTTTTGCAACGGATGGCATCTTCACCAATGCCTTCAACATAGCTTGCCGGCTGTTCTGTACCACATGCGCTACAGTATTTCGCCACAAACGGGTCGCCGTGGTAACGTCCTTCAACGAAGCTCATCACCCCTGAAGATGTCGCAATCGAAGTCACTTTCATTTTCTTGATTTTAAGTGCAACCGCATCACCGACTTCTGCACCTTCAATAAACACAGGCAATGTCACTTCATGACCACCTTGGAATGCAGGGGTAATCATTGGACCCCAACAGCCCGGAGGCGTACCGGTTTTTAAGGTTCCGCCATTTTTCAGTGGGCCAAGCATGCGTTGGCTTGGACCGACAATACCGCCCGAAAATTCATTGACCAGCAGATAGTCCACTGCGTTGGTGCTGCCTGCTGCATAGTCTTGGTTTTCAATCTTCATCGTATTACCCCTATAGTTTTAAATAACTGTCTGTTTAAAATGGAACTGTGATATCAAGTGCGAATTTCTGACCTTCTGGTCGGTTTTCTACATCAAATTCTTTCTGGTATTTGGCGGCAACTGCGACACCTTTAGAAAATTGGTAGCGCACTTGCGGACCGATACTGGCTGCTTTTGCCTTGAAATCGCCTAGCACGGCCCCTTCACCGGAGTCACCTTCAAGCTGGCGATGTACATAACCACCTAGACCGACCGCTAATGGTCCCATGTGCTTGGCAACGATATAATCCACATGCAAGGCATTACCTGACTCATAACTGGTGTCTTTGTTTTCAAAGTTGATGTCATACATCCACTTAGTGCTGACTTCGATGCCTTGCTGGTTCAGATAAGTTGCGGAAACAATCGGTTGAATGGTGTAGTAGTTACGCCCAATATTGGCGAGGCGGTTTTTGTTATATGAACCGATTGGGATATAGAAATCGACACCCGTTGCCACATGCCAGTCACCTTTGTGCCAGCCCAGCAGGAATGGATCGATAATCACATCACCCAGTGCAGTTTTTTCATCTTGTCCACCGCCCAAAGTGATGTCCGCATTGGCATAAACCAGAAATGCATGCATACCCCACGTTGCACCTAGAAAGGTCTTGTCGCTGACATACACACCACGCGCGACGGTGGCAAAGGTATCCAGTTTGAAATCATCAAATACCGGATGATCATTTTTGAATTTGTCTGCTGAATAGAACTGGTTGTAGCTCACTAAGTAAGTACCTGGAGGTGGCATTGCACCCCCTAGGAAACTTTCTGTGCCATCTGGATAGGCACTACCACCATTTTCAGCTGCAAATGCGAACGGTGCACAGCTGATCAGGCTTGTGGTGAATACCACTGATTTCAGATATTTGCTTAGCATTTACAGCTTTCCCCTAGTCTTCAAAGTTTATTTGCAGGGCTTTTGAAGCCTCAAGCGTATGACTTAATCTAGACCTGAAACATGGCAGGGAAATATAAGGACGAATCTGTGTTTAGATAGGTAAAACCTGAAGATGGCTAGCTGAAACTGCGCAATACTCTAGGTGTTTGTCTGGAGAAAATTTAGCTAAATGGCACATTGCTATAGGTGAAACCACCTATAAAACAGTCAGAAAATGGCCATTCTTTGGGAAAAATTTTGGAATATAAAAATGTGCTTGATGGCCTTTCATTCCGCTTTTAACAATCCGGATAATCCTTTCGCATCGGGATAAAACGGATTCCATGTTGTTCCGTGTATTTTCCCGTTTCCACAAAACCAAAGCACTTGTAAATATCCAAGGCATAAAGACTGGATTTTACCGTAATACTTGAATGGCCTTGACAGCGGATTTTGCTTTCTAAAAAGCGCCACATTTGCCGGCCATAACCCTGCCCCTGATAGGCTTGGTTCAGGAAAAAATGCATGAAGTGTGCAGGTTCCATATAAGCAACGACACCTATCACCTGATGATCGATTTCTGCCACAAAATAATGAATGTCCGGACGCTCAAAAATGGTCTGGATCATCTCAGGCTGAAAGCGCTGGCGACCCTCTTCTGAACTGATTACGGCATCGACAAAGGGTGCAATCACATCGACAATGGCACAAGTATCCTGAATAGTGGCTTTTCTGATTTTCATGTTTTTTTAAATTCCTCTTTATTAGCTTGTCCACATTAAAAAGTTTTTATTCTTAAAAGTTAGCTGCTATGGCTGTTCTTGAATGGACTTCCCCAAATTTAAAAACCGGTCTGAATATTCGGTAATATCCTTCTCTGCGCCTTGTCCGTATTTTCAAGACGGCAACTCACTCTATTTAAAAATCCATTTATTTAAAAGCTTGTTTAACTATACTTTTCTGATTAAAACCAAGCTTCATTTAATATCAGGCAGCCTGTCTTTACAATTCATCCATATAGAATTTTCGATGAAATTTTTATGATATTTCTTTATCAGGAAGAAATTTAGGTAGGCATTCTGAACTTTTCTTGGTGTTCATCAAAGATAAACATTTGAGGTCGTTCGCTTCCCTGCAGGGAGTTTAATGAAACATTTTGAATGTGCTGTCTGCAAGCAACAGCTGTTTTTTTACAAATCAGTTTGTGATCATTGTCTGTCACCGATCGGTTATGTTGCTTCGGAAAAAGATCTGTGTGCATTCGAAAAACAGAGTGCTGAACGATGGGTGCCAATTGCCAAGAACTACCAGCATACCAGCTATAAACCCTGTCATAATTACGTTCAATATCAAGTATGTAACTGGATGATTCCCAGCGATGAGGACGAGGAGTTTTGTGAATCCTGTCAGCTCACCCATGTCATTCCTGATCTGGAAAATTCAGAGAACCTGATTTACTGGTTTCGGCTGGAAGAAGCCAAACGCCGTTTCCTGTATTTGGCTCAGCGCATGAACATGATGCCACGGCCTAAAAAGTCAGAGGATGATCCATTTGGTCTGCGATTTGATTTCCTGCTTCCTCAGGAAGACCAACCTGTTTTAATTGGTCATGCCAACGGGATCATTACCTTAAATGCAATTGAGGCTGATGTGGTTTATCGGGAAACTACACGCGTGAATATGGGTGAAAAC
This sequence comes from Acinetobacter sp. 226, assembly GCF_048147925.1. Taxonomy (NCBI): domain Bacteria; kingdom Pseudomonadati; phylum Pseudomonadota; class Gammaproteobacteria; order Moraxellales; family Moraxellaceae; genus Acinetobacter; species Acinetobacter sp. 226. The sequence goes on from NZ_JAYWYX010000001.1 coordinate 151,036, forward strand.
TACCGGACGCTATTAGGTCATTTTCGTCATGAAAGCGGACATTATTATTTTGCCATCATGCAGCATATGCACCCAGAGCTGCTCGATGAATTCCGCCATTATTTTGGGGATGAACGGCAAAACTATGGCAAAGCACTTGAACGCCATTATAACAAAGGTGCGCCGATCAACTGGCAGGAAAAGTACATCAGTGCTTATGCTACAGCCCATCCCTGGGAAGACTGGGCAGAAACCTGGGCGCATTATCTGCATATGATGGAAACCCTGGAAACTGCCTATTATGGTGGTCTTCGTGTTGAGGGCAATGGCAGTTATCTGGCCAGCATGAATTTTAAAGAATGCCCGATTGGTGGGCAGGACTTTGAACATATCCTTAAAAACTGGATTACCCTGACTTTTAATCTGAATGCCTTAAACCGTTGTATGGGCCTGGAAGATGCCTACCCGTTCAAGTTGAACGAAACAGTTAAAGACAAGCTACGATTTATTCACCGGCATGTGCTGGAAAAAGTCTTCAAATAGCCTGACCACATACCTGTAAACCTAAATTTTTCGTTCCATATCACTCATATTACAAAGCCCGTAGTAAATGACGGGCTTTGTTTTGAAATCACTATAATTAAACCAATTAAGCCGTTTTCATTGAACCGGTTTCTTCAAACTGGGCATGCCAGGACAAAGCTTCATTTAACAAATGCGGTGTTTGCCCACCATGCGCACAGGCGCGCTCAAAGTAATCATTCAGACTTTTGCGATAATCGGGATGAGCACAAATATCGATAATCTTGCGGGCACGTTCACGTGGTGCCAATCCGCGCAGATCGGCCAAACCTTGCTCTGTTACCAGAATATCCACGTCATGGTCAGTATGATCTGTATGGCTCACCAGTGGAACCACAGACGAAATCGCACCACCTTTGGCATAGGATTTAGTCACAAAGATCGCAATATGTGCATGACGGGTAAAATCACCTGAGCCGCCAATACCATTCATCATCTTGGTGCCAGCGACATGGGTTGAATTCACATTCCCGTAAATATCAAACTCCAGTGCGGTATTGATTGCAATTATACCCAGACGGCGAATCAGCTCAGGATTATTGGATAATTCCTGTGGACGTAACACAATTTTATCTTTGTACTGATCAAAATTCTTCATCACCCGTGCCGCACACTCATCGCTCAGGGTCATGGAACAACCAGAAGCAAAGGTCATTTTTCCTGAATCGATAAGCTGGAAAGTACAGTCTTGCAGGACTTCAGAATACATTTCCAGATGGTTGAAATTAGAATGTTCAAAACCTGCAAATACGGCATTTGCCACGGAACCTACTCCGGACTGCAGCGGCCCCAAATTTTCAGGTAACCGCCCTGCGGCGACTTCATTTTCAAAGAATTGAATTAAGTGGCTGGCAATCGCCAGTGTTTCTTCATCCGGCTCATCCATTGCGAAAGAAGTATCCGGAATCTCATTAATGACAATCGCAGCAATTTTTTCAGGTGCAACATGGATTCCGATTGTGCCTATCTTGTCACTGGCTTGCGTCAAAGGAATCGGACCACGGTTTGGACGGGCTTTAGGCAAATAAATATCATGTACGCCTTCTAGGACCGGATTAACTGTTGTATCAATTTCAACAATGACCCGATCTGCCATTTCGATGAAATTCGCCGAGTTTCCACAAGAACCGGTCGGAATAATCTGGCCATCTTCAGTAATGGCCGTTGCGGCAATTATAGCTACATTAATCGCCGGCAGGTTTTTATGACGGATATTGTCTGCCAGTTCAGAAAGATGCTGATCGATATACATCACTTCACCATTATTGATGGCCTGACGTAAAGAAGGATCAGCCTGATAAGGATAACGGCGGGTTATAACGTTAGCTTCATTCAGTTTCCCATCAATCCGGTTCCCCAGACTTGCACCTGTCGCCAAGGTAATACGGATCGGATGCTGCCGGGCATATTCAGCCAATGCCAAAGGCACAGTTTTCACCTCGCCGGCGCCGCCAAACCCGCTCAAACCAATTACATCACCGTCTTGAATCAATTGTAGTGCTTTTTCTACAGGTACTACTTTATCTTGTAATGCGAGCAAACGAATACGCTCTAAACCGTTCATAAAAATTCTCAAAAATTAAAAATAAAGAGACGCCTGCTCCTGGCGTACCAGAAGCATTGTGGTCTAATTCAAAAAATATTTAAGTTTGCTACTTTGAGCATATGATCATGCAATTATGAAAAGACTTAAATCAGTTCTACAGCAATCGCTGTTGCTTCCCCACCGCCAATACACAGTGCTGCAATGCCTTTCTTGCCACCAGTACGCATTAAGGCATGAATCAAGCTCACAATAATTCGGGAACCGGAAGAACCTAGGGGATGACCAAGCGCACAGGCACCGCCATTGACGTTCACTTTTGCTGGATCAAGTTCAAAGGCATCTATTGCTAACATGGTCACCATGGCAAAAGCTTCATTGATTTCCCAAAGGTCAACCTCCTGAGCATCCCAACCCGTTTTTTTCAGGACTTTTTCAATCGCGCCCACTGGTGCAATGGTGAATTCTGATGGATGCTGCGAATGGCTAGCATAGGCCACAATATTAGCCAGCGGCTTTAAGTTACGCTGCGCGGCAATTTCACTAGAAGTCACAACCAGTGCCGAAGCACCATCAGAAATGGAGCTGGCATTTGCCGCAGTAATTGTTCCATCCTTTTTGAAAGCTGGACGTAAGGTTGGAATTTTGTCAGCCTTGGCATTTAAAGGCTGTTCATCCTGTTCTACCACGACATCGCCTTTACGGCTACTGACAGTGACCGGTACGATTTCATCTTTAAAGAAACCTTGCTGCACCGCTGTCACGGCTTTATTTAATGAGCCAATCGCATAGGCATCCTGCTGCTCACGGGTATAGCCCTTTTTATCTGCCATTTCCTGAGCAAGGATTCCCATCGACAGACCTGTTTCCGCATCTTCCAGACCTTCCTGGAACATATGGTCAATGACTTTTCCATGCCCCATACGGAATCCGGCCCGTGCCTTGTCCATTAAATAGGGTGCGTTTGACATCGATTCCATACCACCTGCAACCACAATCTCTGCTGAACCGGCCTTGATTGCGTCTGCTGCTTGCATCACCGCCTTCATGCCTGAACCACAAATTTTATTAATCGTGGTCGCCCCGGTGGAATCCGGTAGACCCGCCTGACGCATGGCCTGACGTGCCGGACCCTGTTTTAAACCGGCAGGAAGAACGCAGCCCATAATCACTTCATCAATATCATTGGCCGACAGACCTGCACGTGCCACTGCTTCCTTGATCACCACAGCACCCAAATCCGGCGCGGTACAGCTTGAAAGTGAACCTTGAAAACCGCCCATCGCGGTACGTACTGCATCTACAATTACGATCATTTTAGTTTCATCCTTTTTCATCATTGTTATCAACCCTACATAGCCAAAGCGCTGTAGGGCTGGTCCTTCGCAATCATTGCGGGTTAAGCCTGTGCGGTAAAATAGTCTTCAGGCAACTGCATCACCAGTTCCGCACCCGCCTGAATACGCTGAATTCGTGCACTTAAATCCGGAAGGACTTTGGCAACATAGTAATTGGCCAGTACCAGCTTGTTCTTGAAATAGCTTTCTTCTTTGGTAACCGCCGCTTTGCTGATACGTGCATACATATAGACAAAGCTCAGCAGACCTACAGCATGCAGATAATCAACAGCAATGGAGTTGGCGAAATCAGGATTCTGCTGAGACTGCTCGACGATAAATCTGGTGATGTCTTCAAGTTGCTGGCAGGTTTCCAAGGTGGCAGCTTTAACTGCTAATGCATCATCCAGGCCTTGGGCAAATTCACGGATTTCAGCAATATATTCTGCGATATAAGCCCCATTACATTTGGTGGTTTTACGGCCAATCAGGTCAATTGCCTGCACGCCATTGGTGCCTTCATAAATCTGTGAAATACGCAGGTCACGAATACACTGTTCCATGCCCCATTCACGGATATAGCCATGACCACCGAAGCACATTTGCGCTTCCAGTGCAGAATCCAGTGCCTTGTCGGTCAAATAAGCTTTGGCGATTGGCGTTAACAGCGCCACACGGTCAGTCGCTTTACGCACCGCTTCAGGGTCGGTTGAGTATTTGGTAATATCCAGTTGTTGACCTACATACACCGCAAACGCACGTGAAGCTTCATTGTTAGCACGTACATTGAGCAGCATACGGCGTACATCGCCATGGACTAGAATTGAATCGGCTGGTTTTTCTGGAGATTTTGCACCAGTTGATGCACGGCCCTGTAAACGGTCCGTCGCATATTGTGCCGCATTCTGGTAGGCAAATTCTGCTGCACCAATGCCCTGAATTCCCATAGACAAACGTTCGTAGTTCATCATCACGAACATGCCAGCCAGACCTTCATTTTCATTGCCAACCATATAGCCCTTGGCGCCGTCAAAGTTCATGACGCAGGTCGCCGAGCCTTTAATTCCCATTTTATGTTCGATTGAACCGGCAGATACTGCATTACGCTCACCCAGTGATCCATCTGCATTGACCAGGAATTTCGGCACAATAAATAATGAAATACCACGTGAACCTGCTGGTGCATTCGGAGTTTTTGCCAGCACCAGATGAATGATATTTTCACTCAGATCATGCTCGCCGCTGGTAATAAAAATTTTGGTACCGGTAATATTATATGAACCATCTTCATTCGGTTCAGCTTTGGTCTTGATAATGCCAAGATCTGTGCCGGAATGTGGTTCAGTCAGACACATGGTGCCCGACCATTCACCCGTATAGAATTTTGGTAAATAAGTTTCTTTCTGTTCCTGTGAGGCGCGGTCATTGATGGCCATACCTGCACCCACCGTTAATAGCGGGTAAAGCATGAAAGATGGATTGGTGCTCCAGATCATTTCATCCGCCAGAACCGTGAGCATCTTCGGCATGTTTTGTCCGCCCCATTCTTCAGGAGCACCCAAGCCTACCCAGCCACCTTCGGCAAACTGTCTGAACGCTTCTTTAAAACCTTTGGGTGTCGTCACCACCCCATTGTTAAACTGAGCACCACCCTCTTCATCTGCAGGACGATTCAGATCCAGAATGACATTTTTTGAAAATTTTGCCATTTCTTCCAGAACCGCATTTGCAGTCGCCATATCGAGATGTGCAAGATTTTCGTTACCTTGCCAAAATTGTTCAGCCTGAAATACATCATTTAAAATAAATTCCATGTCTTTCAGCGGCGCATTATAAATCGGCATTTTCAACTTCCTAAAATGGTGATACTCAATCCTGTTGCCAGGTATTTTCTGATTTTGATTAGATTTACTGCAGACAATTGCAAAATCCTGATATCAAATTCATTCAACAGTGAATAATAAAGTGACTCATAAAACTGCTTTGAAACTCACATCTTCTTGTCCAGTATAATCTACTGAATATGTCAGCTTAATATTGCTCTGTATTCTGCGCAAAACCCTGATGAATGCGGGCTTAATACCGTCAAAGGATTTAGCTTGGTGCGCTGAAACAATAAAATAAATATACTGGAAATGGAATTTTATTTAGCAAAGTTGATCTCTAGGGTTCAATTTTCTTGACAATATTTTGAGCTTGTCACCCTGCCTATTTTTATTTGCCAGCAGTTGCTGCATAAATATACAAAATAAGATAAATATCACGACCTTAGTTTTATAGTAATCACGTGCAAAATTGCATATTCTTGGAAGGTTGTTTTTCAAAAAGTATGGACCAAGAAGATGATGACTGTAAGACAGCAGAACTTCCTTCTTCGTAAAGAGAAGATCCTGAACATGGCAGAGAGTTTGCTGCTTGACAATAATCAGGACATCACCTTGAGTGAACTCGCCAGTGAACTGGATATTGCCAAAGGAACCATCTACAAGCATTTTAAAAGCAAGAACCAGTTATATTTAGAATTAATTATTCTCAATGAAAAAAGAATTCTTGAAATATCAGAAAAGCATAATAATGATATTAAAAATTATGTTTCACAATATATGCTCTATCACATGCTTAATTCCAACCGGACCATTCTGTTGCATGTCATCGAAGAGCGTTTAACCAATAATGAAAAGAATCTGAAAGATTTATTTCAGGAGCTTTATCGTATTCGTGAAGAACGGATTCTCCGGATTAAAGATATCACTCATGATTATCTGGTTGCTTTAGAAAGCGCCATGTCGATTCGGGATTATTTATCTTATATCTGGACTGTGACCTATGGTGCCTCACTGTTATTAAATTCAAGCAATTATCAAAAAGCGATTGGTTCACGCGAACGTCTGATCAAGCTGTATATTAATCAGGCACTCATGACACCGGATAAAATTTCGTCGGTATAATGATCTGAATAAAAAATGCCTGATTTACTCAGGCATTTTTTATTCTAGACTATGAGTTTATAAAAATATTTTATGTCATCTTATCTGATCAATATCAAGCTGCCACAGGTGGAAAACCATCTTCAGTTAAAGCTGCAACAATCTCGGATTCGCTCACACTCGATTCAACCTCGACCAGCTTGCTGGCCACGTCAATATTTACTGTGGCATTTTCATCCAGATCTTTAATTGTGGCAGTGACACTGCGTGCGCAGCCACCACAAGTCATGTTTTCAATACGGAATTTCATGTTTAGCTCCATAGGATCGATTTAAAAATTGATGTGAATACAGCGCATGTCATTGCTGCTCAGTTCTGACACCTTGTTCAATCTGTTTTAAAATCTGGCAATCGGACTGTTCATTGCCGGCACACTGCTCCACCGATTGCTGTAATATCATCAGCATATGCTGCATATCGGCAATTTTCTGTTGTAAAAACTGGATATGCTTTTGAGCCAGCTGTTTGACCTCGCTGCTCTGGCGTGAGCTGTTCAGCCACAGGCCCAGCAGTTCTTTCATCTGCTCCGATGAAAATCCCAGTTCACGTGCATGCTGAATAAAACTTAAGGTTTTAATGTCCGCATCAGTATAAACCCGATAGCCTGCATCGCTTCGTTTCGGAGCGGGCAACAAGCCAATTTCTTCATAATATCGGATCATTTTTGCAGAGATGCCTGAGCGTTTTGCGGCTTGGCCAATATTCATCACGCTGACTCCTTAAACTGCACCGGTTGATAAGCCTTTAATCTCAAGGCATTGCTAACGACAAACACGGAGGACAATGCCATTGCGCCTGCGGCAAACATTGGCGATAACAGAATACCCCAAAACGGATACAGCACACCTGCGGCAATCGGAATTAAGGCAATATTATAGACAAAGGCCCAAAACAGATTCTGTTTGATATTGCGCATAGTGGCCTGACTCAAGCCGATGCCTGTCGCCACATGCTGTAAATTGCCTGACATCAATACGACATCGGCCGCCTCAATCGCGACATCGGTGCCGGTACCAATCGCCATACCAACATCGGCCTGGGCCAGTGCCGGTGCATCATTGATTCCATCTCCAACAAAAGTGAGCACACCATATTGCTGCTGGAGTTGACGTACTGCATCGACTTTTTCATGCGGCAAGACTTCGGCAATCACCTGATCGATTTTCAGCTGTTTGGCGATCGCCTGCGCGGTATGCTGATTATCACCCGTAATCATCGCTACTTTGAGGCCTTGGTCATGCAAGGCCTGAATCGCACTATAAGTAGTTGGTTTAATCGGATCGGCGACGGCAATAATCGCAGCCAGTTTCTGATCAATTGCCACATATAATGGACTGCGGCCCTGATCACCGAGTTTTTGTGCAGCAGACTTAAACAGATCGACATTTAGACCCAAGTCCTGCATCAGACGTTCTGCACCGATATGCAGCTGCTGACCGGCAACCTGTGCTTTGACCCCTGCACCAGTGATCGAATCAAAATCGGTTACTTCACTCAGTTCAAGTTCTTGCTTGCGGGCAGCCTGAACGATGGCATGAGCAATCGGATGTTCAGATTTAGCCTCCACTGAAGCGACGAGCTGCAATACCTCCTGCTGATTAAAATCTGCCGTAACTTCAAAGTCGGTCAGCAGCGGTTTTCCCTCAGTTAAGGTTCCAGTTTTGTCCAGTGCGACGACTTTGGTTTGCTGCAATAACTGCAATGCTTCGCCCTTACGAAACAGCACGCCCAGTTCTGCTGCACGTCCAGTTCCGACCATAATCGAGGTAGGAGTCGCCAGCCCCATCGCACATGGACAGGCAATAATCAGTACAGCAACTGCATTTACCAATGCGTAGGTCAGATTCGGCTCAGGCCCAAACAGGAACCATACCATAAAGGTCAAGGCCGCTAGCGCCATGACCGCAGGTACAAACCATAAGGTTACTTTATCGACTACGGCCTGAATCGGCAATTTTGAGCCTTGCGCCTGTTCTACCATTTGAATAATCTGTGCCAGCACCGAATCCTGTCCGACCGCAGTGGCCTTGATTTGCAAGGTTCCATTCTGGTTTACCGTACCCCCCACGACCTGATCGCCAACCTGTTTGGCCACAGGTAAAGGTTCACCACTAATCATGGCTTCATCGATATAACTTTGCCCGCTAACAACTTCACCATCGACAGCAACTTTTTCACCCGGACGGATTTCAATCAGCATACCTTGCTGCACATCAGCAATAGCCAGATCAACCCAGTGATTATTTTGTTGTACTCGGGCTGTTTTCGGCTGCAAACCGACCAGATACTGAATCGCTTCTGAAGTTTTCCCTTTGGCTTTGGCCTCCAGATAACGCCCCAGCAAGATCAGCGTAACAATGACGGCAGCCGCTTCGAAATACACATGCACGGTCGACTGCGGTAATAGCTGCGGAAAAAAGGTCGCAATACAGGAAAATCCATAAGCTGCAATAGTTCCGACTGCGACCAGAGAATTCATATCTGGTGCCAAACGTAATAATGCCGGAATACCATGCTGATAAAAACGTCGTCCTGGAATCAGCAGTACCAGGGTGGTCAATACAAACTGGATGTACCAGCTGTTTTGTGTTCCCAGTATATGGGTAATCCAGTGATGAAAAGCTGGGATCAGATGTGAACCCATTTCCAGAATAAATACGGGAATTGTCAGAACAAGTGCCAACCATAAATCGCGTTTCAGCTGTGCAGTTTCATTGGCTTTCTTTTCCTGAAAAGCCACATGATTCTCTGCTGAGAGATCGGTACCGGATTTTAGTGTAGCTTGATAACCAGCTTTCTCCACAGCAGCAATCAATGCCGGAATCTGAGAATGTGAGGCTTTCACCCAGGCAGTTTCGGTGGCCAGATTAACCTGTGCTTCGCTGACACCTTCTACTTTCAATAAAGCTTTTTCGACTCGTGCTACACATGAAGCACAAGTCATGCCTTCTATGGCAAGTTCAATCCGGTCAGTCTGAAGATCAAACCCAGCTTTTTGCACTGCCTGAGTTAGTTTAAACAATGGCACAGAATTGATCGCACTCACATGCGCCTTTTCAGTGGCCAGATTCACTTGTGCATCCAGAACGCCTTCCACTTTTTTGAGTGCTTTTTCTACGCGAGCCACACAGGATGCACAGGTCATGCCTTCAATATTCAAATCAAACTGTTGCGTCGGCACATCGAAACCGGATTTTTCAATTGCTTGAACCAGCGCAGCGGCAGCAATCGGCTGCTGGCTTTTAATAAAAGCTTTTTCAGTCGACAGGTTGACAGATGCCTCGACCACGCCTTCAATTTTTTTTAAGGCTTTTTCCACCCGAGCTACACAGGAGGCACAGGTCATACCGCTAATCTGCACCTGTTGTTCATGCAACCGGGGAGTCGCTGATATATTCATTCCGTGTTCTCCATTCGCCCATTCACTACCTATCCCATAGCTTAAACATTACCATTATGGGAAGGTCAAGGTTTTGGGATAAATTCTTTATTTTTCCTTATATGAAGGCATGTAGCTCAATAAAAAGCCCGAACATAACGTCGGGCTTTTATGGCGATACTTTTGATCTAAAATGTACCGGACTCTAGTCAGCCGAAATATCTTCAAACAGGATTGAAGACAGGTAGCGTTCACCGCCGTCTGGCAAAATCACCACAATATTCTTGCCGGCATTTTCAGGACGAGCAGCCACCTGGGCCGCTGCTGCCATCGCTGCACCACATGAAATTCCCACAAGGATACCTTCTTGAGCGGCAGTTTTACGTGCCCATTCAACTGCTTCTGCGCTATTAATGGCAATCACTTCATCGACTAGGTCCAGCTCCAGATTACCTGGAATGAAGTTGGCGCCGATACCCTGAATTTTGTGTGGTCCAGGGGTTAGGGTTTCACCACGCTTCGCCTGACCAATAATTGCAGATTCAGCAGGTTCCACCGCCACTGAATATAAAGGCTTGTTTTTCACTTTTTCAAAATAACGTGAAACCCCAGTAATGGTACCGCCGGTGCCTACACCAGCAACTAGAATGTCCACATTACCACCGGTTGCTTCCCAGATTTCTGGTCCTGTGGTTTCTTCGTGAATTTTTGGATTGGCCGGGTTTTCAAACTGCTGTGGCAGGTAGTACAGTTCAGGGTTCTCATTGACTAGACGTTGTGCTTCTTCTACTGCCCCTTTCATGCCTTTAGCCGGATCTGTCAGTACCAGATTAGCACCTAGCGCTTTGACCACTTTACGGCGCTCAATACTCATGCTCGATGGCATGGTCAAAGTAATATCATAGCCTTTGGCTGCAGCAACGAAAGCCAGTGCAATCCCAGTGTTGCCACTGGTTGGCTCCACAATATGCATCCCCGGCTTGAGTTTGCCTGACTTTTCTGCATCAGCAACTAGTGCTGCACCCACACGACACTTTACTGAAAATGCAGGATTACGGCTCTCAATTTTTGCAAGTACATTGGCTGGACCTGAAATCACACGATTAATGCGAACAAGTGGTGTATTTCCAATCGCCTCTGCATTATTACTATAAACCGCTATACCTAGATTACTCGGTACTGGAAAAGCTGAATCTGTACTCATGATGATATCCCTGATGTTATTGGTTCAAGTCATTTAAACATCATACAAGCATTTTTGTGCTTTGTAGATGTTTGATGAAACTTGCACTTCATTGCACGAATGAGAACTAAAATGCTTCTCACATGCTGCAATAAATTTATCTTATCTATCAATATTTAAAATATAATTTTAATTGATAATTCAATTCATTAAAAACCATAAAACTTAACTGTTTTTAGCAATGTATTAAGGACCCAGCCCCGTATAATTGACTGGCTGTAACTTTATAATGGATATATTGAATGAAAACCGATTTTGAAATCACGACCATGCGCAATTCAGCAGAACAGGTCGTCGGCATTTTAAAATCTCTGGCCAATACTGACCGTCTTCTCATTTTATGCCATCTGTCACAAGCGGAACTGAATGTTTCAGAAATCGAGCAAATGACTGAAATCAAACAGCCTACGCTCTCCCAGCAGCTGATGATGCTGCGTAAAAGTGATGTAGTCCATACCCGGCGTAATGGCAAACAGATTTATTATTCAATTAAAGACCAAAATTTGATTGTCGTCTTAAATACACTTTACCAATTATATTGCAGCAATAAGGTAAATTAATGGTTATTTAAATTTTAGACATTAAGGGTGTTTTACATTATAAAAATCAGAATTCCAGATTTTTAGATGCAATGTGACTTGTTCCGATGATTCTAAATATGAATCATCACATATTTAGAACAGCTAAGACTTCTTAGCAGAATTTGTGCATAATATATCTATATTTGTGATTTAGACCTTTTTATGCCAAATTCCAAGTCTAAAATTCTGCATAAACTCCCTGCCTGGGCCTGGTTAAGCCACTATACGCCAGTCAAATTTAAATCCGATGTTCTGGCTGCCCTGATTGTAGTGGCGATGCTGGTGCCCCAAGGGATGGCCTATGCCATGCTTGCAGGCTTGCCACCGATCATGGGTTTATATGCCAGCATCCTGCCAATGATCATTTATGCTTTGCTCGGTGGTAGTTCGACTTTGTCAATCGGCCCCGTGGCCATCATTTCCATGATGACCTTCGCCACGCTTAATCCCTTGTTTGAAGTGGGTTCCCCGGTCTATATTGAAGCTGCAATGTTATTGGCACTGATGGTTGGCATTATCTCCCTGCTTTTAGGCGTATTCCGTTTTGGTTTTCTGATCCAGCTAATCAGTCATCCCGTGATTCAAAGTTTCATCATTGCATCAGCATTGCTCATTGCTTTTGGCCAGTTAAAGTTTTTGGTTGATCTCCCCTTAAAAGCCAATAATATTCCGGAGTTTGTCAGTAGCTTGTTGCAATACTTCCCGCTATTGCACCTTCCTAGCCTGATTTTCGGCCTGCTGTCTATCAGTCTGCTGATCTATCTGCCCAAGTTATTAAAATCTCAGGCTGTACAAAGCCGGATTGGTCCTACAGATTTTCTGGTCCGGGCGGTACCCCTGATTCTGGTGTGTCTCGGCATTGCTGCAATTGTATTTCTGGATTTAAAGATTTATGGCATTAAAACTGTCGGTGCAATTCCATCCGGTTTTCCACCTTTATCCTTTCCACACTGGAACTGGGAACTGGTCATGACCTTGTTGCCTGGTGCCAGCATGATCGCCATGATCAGCTTTGTAGAATCGCTTTCGATTGCGCAAGCCACAGCATTGCAGCAGCGCAGCCATCTAGATAGTAATCAGGAACTGATCGCGCTTGGCCTGGCCAATATCAGTGCAGGCGTAAGCTCAGCCTTTCCGGTAACGGGCAGCCTGTCACGGACTGTGGTGAATGCTGATGCCGGTGCCAAATCCCCTATGGCTGGTGTTTTATCTTCAATTCTGATTATTTTTGTCAGCCTGTTCTTTACCGGATTTTTTGAAGATCTGCCCCTGACAATTCTGGCCGCCACAATTATTGTCTCGATCTGGAAACTGGTTAACTTTCAGCCATTCGTTGATGCCTGGCGTTATTCCAAAGCAGATGGTCTTGCCATGTGGATTACTTTTCTGGGCGTGGTGCTGATTGACATTTCTACTGGTTTGCTGATTGGAATTGTATCAACTTTTGTGCTGATGTTATGGCGCATCAGCCGGCCGCATATTGCAGTCGTGGGTCTAGTTGAAGGAACCCAGCATTTTCGCAATATTCAGCGCCATCAGGTCATCACCTCAGATCGGGTGCTGTCACTGCGGATTGATGAAAATCTATCGTTTCTGAATGCCAATAACTTCAAAGGATATCTGATCAATGAGATCAGCCTGAATGACAAGCTACAACACGTGATTTTAAACTGTTCCAGTATCAGTGCCATTGATCTGAGTGCTCTGGAAATGCTGGAAGATTTAAATGCTGAATTGGCCAAACTGGATATTCACCTGCATTTCGCAGAAGTCAAAGGCCCGGTGATGGATAAACTGCAGGCGTCCAGATTGATGAAGCATCTGAGTGGCCGGATTTATCTGACACATTTTCAGGCGATCCGAGATCTGGCGCCAGAGATCTTTGAACAGCATAAAGATTATACAATTTAGGACCATTTAGACTTATACTCATGCCCGGCTATATAAAGCGGATATGAGTTCATGTCTTTTATGAATTTTCAAATATAATTTGAATTTCTTGGTCTGAAATTGATATTTATTTCATCTATAAAATTTTCTCCGAGAGGATTTATCCATCATGTGCAGATTTTTTCTTCAAAAAAAAATATCTAAAACCAGTTAACTTTAGAATATATTAATAATATCAATAGTTTGACTTTAATATGAAAATATAGTCGAAGCCCTGTTTAATTTAAGTATAAAATAGCACGACTTTTTTCCCCATTTCGCCCTCGTAATTTTCACAAGGCAATCTTATGTTTTCTGCCCTTACGCGCATGAGCTTAGTCTCTCGAATCATCATCGCCATTATTTTAGGCGTGGCTGTGGCTGTGGTATTTCCCGAAGTTGCTCCCTCATTAAGCCTACTGGGCGACCTGTTTATTAAAGCCTTGAAATCTGTTGCACCGATTCTGGTTTTCATTTTAGTGTTAGCTTCTATCGCGAATTTTAAGGTGGGTCAGTCTAACTCTGCTATCAGGCCGATTATGATAATGTATGCGGTTGGTATGTTCCTTGCTGCACTCAGCGCTGTGGTTGCGAGTATTTTATTCCCAAGTACACTGTTCCTGGATATCGCTACACAAACTGACTTGCAGCCACCTGGCAGTCTGGTAGAAATTCTGAAAAATTTGCTGCTCAGTTTTATCGCTAATCCGGTGGTTGCCATTGCTGAAGCTAACTTTATTGGTATCCTGGCTTGGTCAGTAGCCTTAGGTATTGCTTTCCGTCATGCATCAGATACAACCAAGACACTTTTGAATGATGCAGCCTTTGCGGTGAATTATGTCATTCGTCTTGTTATCAGTTTTGCGCCTGTAGGTATTTTTGGTCTGGTTGCAGTGACTTTTGCTGAGTCTGGCCTCGAAACGCTGACCAGTTACGTGCATTTACTTGCCGTGTTGCTCGGAACCATGGTCTTTGTGGCTCTGGTCATTAATCCGCTTCTGGTTGCCTTAATCACGCGTAATAACCCATATCCACTGGTGTTCACTTGTTTGCGAGAAAGTGGTATTACTGCTTTCTTTACCCGTAGTTCGGCAGCCAATATTCCAGTAAACCTGGATCTGGCAAAACGTTTAGGTGTCAAAGAATCGACTGCAAGTATTGCAATACCTCTCGGTGCTGCAATCAACATGGCTGGTGCTTCTGTCACTATTACCGTATTGTCATTGGCTGCCGTGAATACTTTGGGAATTAATGTCGATTTTACCACCATGCTGATTCTTTCGGTGGTGGCTGCAATCTCGGCATGCGGGGCTTCTGGTGTTGCCGGTGGTTCATTGCTATTGATTCCGGTCGCATGTGGCCTGTTTGGTATTTCTTCAGACATTGCCATGCAAGTTGTTGCAATTGGTATGGTAATCAGTGTATTACAGGATTCTACTGAAACCGCGCTAAATTCATCGACTGACGTTTTGTTCACGACAGCAGTAGACCGCGCATCAAATTGATTTTATATTAATTAAACAATATGTTTAGCCATTGATGTTGTTATGCCATTACAGCGTTTACCCATCTGGATTCATCTGGGTGCATTTTTTCTTGCCGTGAATGCCGGCATGATTAATGTACTCGGTCTGATTACCGTCCTGCACCAATCCGTTTCCCATATGACCGGTAATATCAGTATGTTGGCCATGGCGCTGGTGAATTGGGAACCGCAGCATATCGTGTATCTGTTTCTGGTAACGCTATGTTATGTCATTGGCTCAATGTATAGCGGTCTTATTCTGGGTAACAGTCACTTTCAGTTAGGACGTCTTTATGGCTATCCGCTCAGCCTGGTGGCTTTGTTTATTCTGCTAAGCTGGATATTGCTCCCTTATTTTCCTCGCTATGGCCTGCTCTGGGCCTGTACAGCAATGGGCGTACAAAATGCCATGGTCAGCCATTATAAGGGCGCAATTATTCGCACCACGCATTTATCTGGCGTACTGACCGATCTTGGTCTGGCCTTAGGCTACCGTATACGCGGATTGGATGTGGAACCACGCCGGGTGATTTTACATGTTCTGATTTTACTCGGTTTTTTCGGTGGTGGTCTTCTTGCCAGCTGGGTTTACCCTTATTTAAAATTAAACTCATTCCTGATCCCGGTCGTGTTGAGTCTGACCCTCAGCCTCACCTACTGGGTGATTTATATACGTTATCGACATCAATTCGACTCATAACTGGACATTCTTATGGTTAAAAACGCATTACAGGCACAATTGTTAAAGGCAGGTCTGGTCGATAATAAGAAAGCAAAAAAACTGTCAAAACAGGCCGTTCACGAAAAGCGCACTGGCGATAGCAGTGATGCTGAAATCAAGGCTAAAATTGAACAGACCAAACAGGAAAAGCTGGCAAAAGATCAGGCGATTGAACGAGAGAAAAAAGCAGCGCTACAGGAAAAAGAACTCAAAGCTGCCATTATGCAAATGATCAATCAGCATAAAATTCGTGACACTGACGGTGAAATTGCCTATCAGTTTATTGATGATTCTAAAATCAAGAAAGTCTATCTGAATCAGCAGATTTATAATGCCCTGGTCGCAGGAAGCCTGGTGATCGCCCGCGAAAATGAAAGCTATGCTTTCCTGCCTAAAGCGCTGGCGGATCGTATCAATGCCAAAATGCAAGGCTTTATCATCGTGAATAATTCAGAGAAAAATGAAGAAACGACTGATGAAGAAGATCCGTATGCAGATTATGTCATTCCAGATGATTTGATGTGGTAAGCCTATTCTTATCTAATAAAAAAACCGGCTCAGGCCGGTTTTTTTAATCTCTAATCTAAAGCCTTCAATTGGAATGATTCAAAATAGACCTTGACTCAAATTTGTAACACCATCCCCGTTGTAACGAAATTAAATTTTTTTTCAGAATAAAAGATGCAGCTTACGTCTCATCTGCATCCTCATTTTTAAGCTGAAACTAGATGGCTTCTACAGGTACATATACGGGCCACCAAGCAGCCTGACGAATCACCTCAACATCAGACTCTTCTGTTTTAAGCTCAGAAATTCCTTGGTCCCGTGCAGTACGAAGCACTTCTAAAGCCACAACGCTGGAAGTTACTCTCAGATCGGCATTTGACGGTAATAACGAGGCACCTTCAGAACCTAAATTTGCCTGACTGGCCACGGCCTGGGCGGCGGCAAAGATCATTTCATCCGTGATTTTTTGAGCTTTGGCAACAATTGCACCAAAACCCAAACCTGGATAAAGTGCCGCATTATTGGCCTGGCCAATTTTATAACGCACATTGTGATAAATCACATCATCAAATGGTGCTCCGGTTGCCACAAATACTTTCCCATTCGTCCACTCAATCAGCTGTTGCGGTGTTGCTTCATGTAGTAATGTCGGATTGGACAATGGGAAGATGATGGGACGTTCAACATGATTGACCATATTTTTTACAATCTGTTCTGTAAATTGACCCGGTGTGGTAGACGTTCCTATTAAAATAGTGGGTCTTACTTGTGCAACAGTTTCTGCAAGATCAATAATCCCTTTATTTTGATTAGCTTTTGCTTGTAATGCTGCCATATGGGGCCAACGTGTTCTTGCCTCTATCGCAGTATGATTAACTACCCGATTAAAACCAGCAACTTCAGCATTTTTACGCACATAGGTTTTTTGGAAATATAGAAGACCATCATTCATATCTTCAGTTAATAAGCCGGGCAAATCGACTAACCAGATTCGGGAAATGGCTTGTTCTTTTGTCAGGCCGCTACGAATCATTTGAGCACAGATTTGATCTGCAATACCACAGCCTGCTGTGCCTGCACCAAAGATCACTACCCGCTGTTCAGTCCACGGTGTTTGACTTAATTTAACTGCATTTAACAGGCCAGACATCACAATAGCACCTGTGCCCTGAATATCGTCGTTAAAGGTTGGAAGGGTTTCTCGGTAACGGTCTAAAATCCGCCGGGCATTGGTCGAACCAAAATCCTCCCAATGCAAAACAGCTTGTGGAAATAACTTTCTTGCAGCTTTTATATAGGCATCTATAAAATCATCATAAACTTTGCCCTGAATACGTTCATGCCGGTTCCCGACATAAGACGGATCATTTAATAATTTTTCATTATTGGTGCCTACATCCAGAATAACAGGGATAACCCGGTGTGGATCTATTCCCGCAGCTGCGGTATAAACCGCCAGCTTACCGATGGAAATATCTACCCCGTTTGAACCCCAGTCTCCAATTCCCAGAATTTCCTCAGCATCGGAAGCGACTATCAGATCAATATCCCCAGATTCAGCACCATAGGATCGAAGCTTTTCTTCAATACTTTCAGGTTCATTAATACTCAAGAAAATACCACGTGGACGTGTCATGATTTCACTATAATTTTCAATTGCCTCCCCCACAATCGGGTCATAAACCACAGGCAACATTTCCAGCATATGACGCTGTAATAATGCATAAAACAATGTCACATTATTATCATGCAGACGCCACATATAAATATGCTTATCCAAATCACTGTTACAGGCCTGGTAAGCCTGATAGGCGCGATTTAATTGCAGTTCCATATCAGTCGTTACCACGGGTGGTAAAATCCCGGTTAAATCCAAAGCTTTTCTTTCTTCTATGCTAAATGAAGTCCCTTTATTTAAGGCAGGATCACGCAAAACTTCATAGCCACGTGCAGTAGTTTTAAATTTACGCTGGTTATTTTCAACAACCACTTTAGCTTGACGAGTATACATATTCATACCTTTTAAAATAATTATAGGATGTTGAGAAAGTATCTGGATTAAATATCAGCTCAGCCGAGCATCTTTTTAGAATCAACACTTGTTAAAATATTATTCGCATATTTTCTTTATGCACTGCGAGTTTTTTTGAAATCATTATTTTTTTAAATTCTGTGTTAATAATTATTCTACCTTTAGGCATTAATATTAAATGAGATAATTAAAAAATTGATTTCAATTTAATTCTTCTTGTATTAAATGATATTAGTTATTAATAAAAGTAAAAATCTATATTTTGTAACTTCAAATATTATATATTGAAAAATAAAACTTATTTCTCATAAAAAATATTCAGTAGCAAATCTATTGAATATGAAACTTGAAACCAAGCTAGAGCTGTATTTTCAGGCCTTTTTAACCGTTTGATAGTAAACAGCATATGAGGAAATGTATTAAAAGTTTATTTAAAATTAAAAAATTCATGCTAAAGCTATAAACTCTATAACTATTTTTTAATTGAATGAGAAAAGATAACTTGGAACAGTTTAAGGTGATCGAGAATATACAGGTCTGGGCAGATCAGTATCCATGGCTGGAAATGCTGTCTTCACTCAGTATTGTGATTTTACTGGCCATTCTTGCCAATCTATTTGCCAAACAGGTTGTGGTACGTGGAATTCGTAAAATGATTTCCAAAATGCCTTTTGCACATAATGAAATCATTGCCGAGCATAGCGTGATTCGTCGCATTGCCAATATCGTGCCCGCAATTGTAATTATGAACGGGATTACCACCGTTCCGCATTTATCTGACAAGGTTGAGACCTTCATCCAGATGGGTGCACAAGCCTTCATCTTCCTGACCATTGCTCTGGCAATTGGTGAACTGCTAAATATTTTCAACCTGATTTATCAACGCAATCCTAAGTCGCGTAACAAGCCAATCAAGGGTTATTTACAGCTGGTCAAACTGATTATCTTCATCGTTTGTGGTCTGATGATTCTGGGAACTTTCCTGAAAAAAGATGTCTTTACCTTGCTGGCCGGATTTGGTGCCATGGCCGCGGTACTGATGCTGGTGTTCCAGAATACCATTTTGTCACTGGTGGCTTCAGTACAGATTTCATCTTATGACATGGTACGGATTGGTGACTGGATTGAAATGCCTTCGCTGAACGCAGACGGCGATGTCATTGATATGTCATTACATACCATTACGGTACAGAACTTCGATAAAACAGTGACCACGATTCCAACCAACAAACTGGTTACGGATACCTTTAAAAACTGGCGTGGCATGCAGGAAGCTGGGGCACGGCGGATCAAACGCTCGATTCACATTGATCAAAACAGCGTACATTTTATGTCGGCTGAAGAACAGAACAAGCTGAAAAATTTTATTCTGCTGGATCAGTACCTAAATACCAAATCAGAAGAGCTGGAACAATTTAACCTGCAACTGAGCCATCATTCACAGTACAACCAGCGCCGTCTCACCAATCTTGGTACCTTCCGTGCCTATGTAGAGTTCTATCTGCAACAGCATCCGGGAATTAGCAAAAATCACTCCCTGATGGTGCGTCAGTTACAACCGACCAGTGAAGGTCTACCACTAGAAATATATGCCTTTACCAATACCACGGTTTGGGCCGAATATGAAAATATCCAGTCTGATATTTTTGATCATCTATTGGCGATTATTCCTGAATTTGGTTTAAAAGTGTACCAAGCCCCTTCAGGTCTTGATTTAAAAGAAGCATTTAGTCAACCTTCTTCCATTATTAGTTAATTATAAGTTCCGACAATTTTTTAAGCCTGAAATACTGTCCTATTTCAGGCTTTTAACTATTCTGTTTTGATAAAAAATCAATAATTTAAAATATAAATTTAATCTTTGGGGGGTCAGCCTGAAATTTTAGAGGATTTTTCCTGCATAAGCTCCTGCAGCATTTTATAAAAATCAGGCTCTAAATTGATCTGATCGTCACAGATACTTGCATCATTTAATAATAAATTCTGGCTACCTTGATGCTCATAAATTACTGTATTCAGAAACTGCGTACCGGGAATATTCTTGAGCAGGTTCTGTGTCTGCTTCATTTCCGCAAGCTGCTGTTCAGGAACCTTATTTAATACAGTATAAACTTTTAATTGAGTATTATATTGTGCAATCCCAATCGCCAATTGCACCAGTTCGGTTTCAAGCTGACTATCTTCTGGATTAATGGAACTTGGAATAATCAGTTTATCTGCATGTTTCAGGACTGAACGTAAGGCAGGTGTATCCTGCCCATCAATATCAACAATAATATAGCTGAACTGCTGTTTCAGCATATCCAGCCGGTGATCCAGACTATGACTGTCATGTTTTAAGACATCCAGATGCTCGAAAGAAAATTTTTCATTTTTCAGATTTGCCCATTCAAAACCCTGCGGCTCCAGATTGGCATCAAGCAATAACGTAGGACTTTGCCCACGTAATAACTCAGTGATATGCATGGCAATCATGGTTTTTCCTGAGCCTCGTTTACGGCTAGCTACTACCCAAATACTCATATCTTACTGCTCTCTTTTGAGATTATTTTGATTATAAAAAATTGATTAAAATTTAATATAATTATGGGTTTAGAATTACGTATCCATATTGAAAAGTAAAGTCTGACTTTTAAATAATTTTGTGGCAATTTCACCCAATTACGGGCTTAAAAAAACAGAATCCTTTATAATTCTCGAAAAGCAAAATGCATGATAAGAGTACGATAATGTTTCGATGGCTTGAAAGACTGGTTGACCCCTATCCCACCAAAAATCTCAACCAACCTTTACCAACCAGGTTTTTTCCATTTGTCTGGCAGGCAGCCTATGGCGTACGCCGTTATTTGCTGATTCTGGTACTGTGTACTGCTGGTGCAGCCAGCTTCGAAGCCTTACTTTACTCAAAAATTGGTGACCTGGTGAACTGGCTGAGTAAAAGCCAGCCGGATACTTTTCTGGAGCAACATGCCAGTAATTTAACCTTACTGAGTATTGTTCTTCTGGCCAATATTTTTTTCGCCAGTGCACAATCGCTGATCAAGCACCAGATTTTGTACAGTAATTTCCCAATGCGTTTACGCTGGCGCTTTCATAATCTGCTGATGAAACAAAGCCTGGATTTTTTCCACAATGATTTTGCCGGACGCTTATCGGCCAAGGTCATGCAAACGGCGTTGGCAGTACGCGAGTTCTGGGTAATTCTGGGTGACATGCTGGCTTATGTGCTGATTTATTTCATCACCATCAATATTGTTTTGGGTGCAATTTCCCCCTTGCTGATCATTCCACTGATGGTCTGGCTAGCCTTGTTCATCTGTGCAGCTTGTTACTTTATTCCTCGTTTGAGCCGAATTTCCAATGCCCAGGCGGATGCCCGTGCGGTCATGACCGGCCGTATCACGGATGCCTATACCAATATCCAGACCGTGAAGCTTTTTGCCCATGCCGGCCGCGAAAGCCAGTATGCCAAAACTTCGATGCAGGAATTTATGGTCACGGTATATAAACAGATGCGTCTGGGTGCGCAATACGAAATCAGTATTTTACTGCTGAGTGTGGTGTTGTACGGTGGCGTACTGGGTACCGCGATCTGGCTGTGGATGGAAGGTCAGGCCGAGCTGGGAATTATTGCCGCAACTACGGCAATGGTACTGAAACTGAACAGTATTGCCGAATTTATGATGTGGCAGACCTCCGCCCTGTTTGAAAATGTGGGTACCATCCAAGATGGCATGAAGACCTTAGGCCGTAAAATTACCATTGAAGATAAACCAGGTACCAAAGAACTGCAGCTAAAGCATGGTGAAATTAAATTTGAAAATGTCAGCTTTGCCTATAATGATAAAAACGTCATTGATCAGTTTAATCTCACCATTCATCCAGGTGAAAAAATTGGTATTGTCGGCCGTTCAGGTGCAGGGAAATCCACCCTGATTCAGCTGTTGCTGCATTTTTATCATCTCAACCAGGGCCGTATCTTGATCGATGGTCAGGATATTGATGAGGTCACTCAGGACAGTTTGCGCAAGAATATTGCTTTAGTGACCCAAGATACTTCACTGCTGCATCGCACGGTCGCGGAAAACATTAAATATGGCCGTCCTGATGCCAGCGATGAAGAAATGTATGAAGCTGTGCGTAAAGCCAAAGCAGAAGAATTTATTCCAAATCTGACTGATCTACGCGGCAAAAAAGGCTATGAAGCCTATGTAGGCGAACGTGGCGTGAAGCTTTCCGGTGGTCAGCGTCAACGGATTGCAATTGCACGTGTATTCCTGAAAGATGCGCCGATTCTGATTCTGGATGAAGCCACCAGTGCACTGGATTCTGAAGTAGAAGCTGCCATTCAGAACAGCCTGGATGAACTGATGAAAGGTAAAACCGTAATTGCCATTGCGCATCGCCTTTCGACCATTGCGCAGATGGATCGTCTGATTGTAATGGATCAGGGTCGAATTGCCGAACAAGGCACGCATGATGAACTGGTGGCATTAAATGGTATCTATGCCCAGCTTTGGCAGCGTCAAACTGGCGGCATGCTGATTGAGCAACAAATCAAAGCATCAAAAGATCATGAATAATATGATCTCTAGAAGATTTCAAAACTTCTGATGATTTGATCGGCTTCAATACTGAACAGGTCTGGGACAAAAGAAAACTTTGCCCAGACCTTTCTTTTTAAAATCTTCTCTACAGATGAACCTTGAGTTGCCATCTATCCGATATTTTTTACTGAAATTCCCCAGCATATGGGCATTGAAAGTACCCTCATGAAGCATGTTTCAATTTTAATTTACACTTACGCCGTATTCTCAGATTTTGGGCTAGCCCATGCAGAAATACGACAGGTTCAATAAAATAATTCTAATTTCATCAACAAAATTATGTGGTTTAATTGATTTTAAGGCTGAATTCAGGCTAATCTGCCAGAGGCACAGTCACAATCGCCAAAATTTTGTCCAACAATTTTAATGAAAAATTTGGTGGCTTCATGCCAATATCTATTCATAAATAAAAAAATTTGAATGAGTGCAACGGATCGCGCATGAAAACAATTGCTCCACGCCAAGACCAAGGAATTCCAGGTGTTTACGGTCTCCTGCTTCTCGATGTCATTTCCCGCTGGGGTTATAATAATGAGTCGCTTTTCAAACCTTTTGGCCTGACCAGTGAACAGTTGGCAGATCCTGATTTTCGTATTCCAACTCCTGTCGCCAATGAACTGGTCAAATATGCCCTGAAACTGACCGGGGAACCGACCTTGGGCTATCATCTCGGCACACAGATGCGGATCTCGATTCATGGCTTTATTGGCTATGCCATTATGACGGCGAATAATATTACTGATGCGCTGGTACTGGCGAATCGATTTATTCAACTTCGCTTACCCTTTCTGCAACTATTTTTCTCGACTTTTGGTGCTAAAGCCACGGTACAACTGCAAACCGATATTCAGCTTGAACCGCTGCGCACCGAAATTTCCATTGCCTTGATGATTGGTCTGATCAGTATGGCCAAAGCGATTACAGGCGTTAACGATGCAACGGGAGAAATCGACTTCGATTTTAAGAAGCCGGAAGGTTTTGAACGCTTTATGGCAAAGTTCCCTACTCATCAGTTCCGCTTTGAACAGCCGCATTTAATTCTGAGTTTTGATAAAAGCTACCTGATGAACAAGCTGGTACATGCCGATCCGATTGCCAGCCAGATTGCGATTAACCAGTGTGAAACAGAACTTTCTGCCTTGGGCGAACGGCACCGGATTGCCATGCGTGTCCGGGATATCTTGACCCATGCCGAGCAACACTATCTCAGTATTGAAAGTGTGGCTGATCGCTTGCATATGTCTGACCGTACCTTAAAACGTCAACTTGCCGCCGAAGGCACCTCCTTTTCTACCCTGGTCGATGAAGTGCGTTACCGGCATGCTACCTCGTTATTATCCCGGACAGATTTTACCTTGGAACAGATTGCCGATGAACTGGGTTATAGCGATGTCGCCAATTTTAGCCGGGCGTTTAAACGCTGGAGTGGTCGCAGCCCGAGCAACTGGCGCAAAGATCCTTATTTATAAGGAAGTATAAGCCTTTTGTTTTGCTTAAAAAGAATGTATAAAACATGTCAAAAATGATCTTAAGATTTTTAAGGAGTTATCAATGAATCATCCTGCAGAATTAAAGTACGCAAGTACACATGAATGGGTGCGCATTGAGGGTGATCTTGTTGTGACCGGTATTTCCGACCATGCACAGGATGCATTAGGCGATCTGGTCTATGTCGAAGCACCAGATCTTGATTCACATATCACTGCGGGCGAACAGGCCGGTGTAGTTGAATCTGTCAAAACTGCTTCCGATATTCATGCACCGGTGTCTGGTGTAGTGGTTGAAATTAATCCTGATCTTGAAGATGATCCTGATTTTATTAATGATGATCCATATGGCAAAGGCTGGATCTATAAAATCAAGCCGGACAATATGGCCGATGTCGAAAAACTGCTCTCCAACACAGAATATGAAGCTGGACTCTAAGCTGGTCCAAGATTCAGATAATCAGCCTCCGGGCTGATTTTTTTATAGAAAAGACAAACTTTTTACTTATTTTTCCCGATTAAACTCAAGGTATTTCTGTCGGAAACTTATTGCACTTTTCACATATATTTCTTAAAGTGATTAAGGTACTTGCTTTGCAGCCCATCTGTCGTGCTTGCTTATAAAAATAATACTCATGTGCAGTCTCAGCGCTTGTCGCACATATTATTCAGGATCCTCATGAACGACAATACTTCACTTCTTTGGACCAAGTCATTTGTACTTTGTCTGTCCAATAACCTGTTTTTATTTATTTTCTATTTTGCACAAACTACAATTTTGCCAATTTACATCTTGAAAGAGTTAGGCGGTAATCTAACCCAGGCCGGTCTGGCCATGACTTTATTTATGGTTTCTGCCATTGCAGTGCGTCCTTTTAGCGGCTTAATTATCGAAAGATTCGGTATACGCAAAACCTTAATTGTCTCAGAAATATTTTTCAATATTTTTTCCTTAGCTTACCTGTTCGCTGATCAGCTCACGATTCTGTTTATCATCCGTTTCTTGCATGGTATCTGGTTTAGTATCTTGACCACAGTTTGTGTGCCTGTCGTAAACCAGTTTATTCCGGAACAGCGTAAAGGCGAAGGTATGGGCTATTTTGTCATGTCGGTTAATCTGGGGATTGTTTTAGGGCCATTTATAGGTCTGAGCCTGATGG
Source organism: Acinetobacter sp. 226 (assembly GCF_048147925.1). NCBI lineage: Bacteria > Pseudomonadati > Pseudomonadota > Gammaproteobacteria > Moraxellales > Moraxellaceae > Acinetobacter > Acinetobacter sp. 226. Next base: position 176,635 of record NZ_JAYWYX010000001.1, read on the forward strand.
AATACTGGTCTTATTTTCAGGTCAGCATACTGCTGGTTGCCCTGGTCTTTATCGGATTTACCTTCTGTTTTCTGATTCCGGTCAAAGAACCTGAAAAAATAATTGAAAATTCTAACAAGAAAACATCACTTGAGCTGACAGATTTTGTAGAAAAGACGGTATTATCTGTTGCGGTACTGGCCATGCTGATTTCTTTTTCTTATGCCAGCATTATGTCCTTTATTGCTCCCTTTGCAGCCAGCAAAGGTTTAATGGCTTATGCTGGTTTGTTCTTTGTGGTTTTTGCAATTTCCATGATGAGCTTACGGCCGATCACCGGAAAAATTTATGATCGTAAAGGTCCACAATATGTGATTTATCCGGCATTGTTGGCTTTTAGTTTGGGCCTATTTTTACTGAGCCAGATCCAGAGCTTATGGGGATTCATGCTTGCTGCTGTCATGATTGGAGTAGGTTTTGGCAGTGTGCAGCCCTGTATTCAAACCTTGGCGATTCAACGTGCCCCCAAGCATCGGATTGGCTATGCAACCTCAACTTTTTATACATTCTATGATTTGGGTATTGCCATCGGTTCATTGCTCATTGGCGCCATCATTGCCGCTTATAGTTATCAGTTGGCTTTTATTTTGTGTGGTCTTTTAACGCTGAGCAGCATTGTTTATTTTAAGCTGCTGATACAACGCAAAACTGACTAATTTTATGGATTGGATTGAATAATAAATAATATAAGTCAAAACAGGCAGAAAATTCTGCCTGTGATGTTTTGAGTAAAGGTTTATTCTGACACCGAAGTATTCTCTGCTTCTTTCTCATCCGCTTTTGGATCTTGCATCATGGTGAATTGGGTTGCTTCACTAGCTGGTGCAGTACTGTCCTGACGATTGCTTTTCAGCTTGATCTGCAGACGTAACTCATTGGTAGAATCGGCATTACGCAAAGCTTCTTCATAGGAAATGGCGCCTTGGTTATACAGGTCAAATAAGGCTTGGTCAAAAGTCTGCATGCCCAGTTCACGGGATTTAGCCATAATGGCTTTCAGCTCATGAAACTCGCCTTTCAGGATCAGGTCGGAAATCAAAGGTGTATTCAGCATGATTTCAATCGCTGCCCGACGGCCTTTACCATCTTGAGTCCGAATCAGACGCTGTGAAATAATCGCCTTCATATTTGAAGACAAATCCATCAATAACTGATTCCGGCGTTCTTCAGGGAAGAAGTTGATAATCCGGTCCAAAGTCTGGTTGGCATTATTGGAATGCAGAGTTCCCAAACACAAATGGCCAGTTTCCGCAAAAGCAATCGCATGTTCCATAGTTTCAGTATCGCGAATTTCCCCGATCAGAATTACATCCGGAGCCTGACGCAAGGTATTTTTCAGCGCATTATGCCAGGAATGGCAGTCCACTCCGACTTCACGATGAGTAATCATGGATTTTTTATGTTTATGCACATATTCAACCGGATCTTCTACGGTAATGATATGCCCTGCTGAATTTTCATTTCGGTAGTCAATCATGGCTGCGAGTGAAGTTGATTTACCTGAACCCGTTCCTCCGACTACCAGTACCAGTCCACGTTTTTCCATAATCACATGTTTCAGGGATTCCGGTAATTTCAGTTTCTGGAAATTTGGAATTTCTGCAGTAATGGTACGAATCACCATACCCACATTAAGTTGTTGCTGGAACACATTGACCCGGAAACGGGAGACGCCCGGTACAGTAATGGCAAAGTTACATTCAAGTTCAGTTTCAAATTCTTTACGCTGTTTATCATTCATCAGACTGTAGGCAAACAGTTTGGTTTTTTCAGCTGTAAGTTCCTGTTGTCCAAAAGGTTTCATTAAGCCTTGATGTTTGATGCTCGGTGGAAAATCAGCCGTAATAAATAAATCTGAGCCACCATATTCCACTACTTTAGTCAGCATGTGATGCATGAATTTTTTTGCTTCGTCCAACAGTTCTGCCGTGAACATTTTCTTTCCCCCGGAAATGCACAACTGCACAAATCTTGATCTTAGATTTATGCCAATATATTTTGATTTCATTGTGCAGCGTTTTATAAATATGCTCAAATATATTTGATTTATAAAGAAAATATTTTTTAATATTTGTGTGATGTACTTCAATAAAAATTAAATTAAGTAGAAGTATTCAAGCTTTTTAAAGTAACTCTGCCAAAAAAATAGGATTGTAATTTTAAAGGTTGAATTCTCGTAGATGACTCATTATTTATGATTTACAATAAATAAAGTTTCTTTGAACGGCGCATTTAATATCTATCAAAGACATAACATATTTTCGTTTCTTATGATTACCCAACTTACTCGCTTCTATAAATCCAATTTGAGTTTCCGCATATGGAATAATAACTCATTAAAAAACTGGATATTATTTATTAAAACTCAATAGAACCATGGAACATTGATTGCTAAATGACCGTGGAACATGAAAAATCCATAAAAACATGATTTATAAGAAATAAAAAATTGATGTTATTCCCAAGTAGAAATGTCCTACCTAATAACCAAATAGAAATGTCCTATATGGACATTTCCAAGTCAAGCACA